>DATNJD010000347.1:0-3930 GCA_035604075.1 Acidimicrobiales bacterium | reverse complement strand
CTCGTCGGTCGAAGGGCATGCCGGCGTCGTTGTCGATCTCACGGGGGTGGAACGTGTCGTCGGGCCCAACGGGGCGCAGCCACCGCGCGTGGCGTTGGCCGGCTGCGACTGCCCCGAACCCCCGGAGCTGCTGGCGCGTTGGTAGCGGAACCCGCCCACCGGTAGCGTCGACCCCCATGGGTGAAATGATCGAATTCCCGAGCAACGGTTCCACTGATTCCGGCTATTTGGCGGCTCCACCATCGGGGAGCGGTCCCGGCGTGGTCGTCATCCAGGAATGGTGGGGTCTCGTGCCGCACATCAAGGACGTCTGTGAACGATTTGCCTCCGCCGGCTTTTTCGCCCTGGCCCCCGATCTCTATCGAGGCAAGCAGGTCTCGGAGCCCGACGAGGCGGGCAAGGAGATGATGGCCATGCAGCTCGATCGCGCCGGCAAGGACATGTCCGGGGCGGTGGACGAGCTGCGGCGCCGGTCGGGCAGCGACGAGGTGGGTGTCGTCGGCTTCTGCATGGGTGGCGGCCTCGCCCTCGTGCTCGCCACCCAGCGCCCCGACGCCGTCAAGGCCTGCGTGGCCTTCTACGGGGTCATCCCCTGGCCCGATGCGCAGCCCGACTACGCGCAGATGGGCGCGGACGTCCTCGCCCACATCGCCGAGCTCGACGGCTTCTTCGGCCCCGACGCCGCCAATGCCCTCGAGGCCCAGTTGACCGCACTCGGAAAGAACACCGAATTCCACCACTACCGCGGCGTCGACCACGCCTTCTTCAACGACACCCGACCGGAGGTCTACGACGCCGCCGCCTCGGCGTTGGCGTGGGAACGGACGATCGTCTTCCTCCACGACCGGCTCGGGTGAGCGTCGGCCGCCAAGAGCCGGCCGGAGAGGTCGGCCGTTATATCGATCTCGGCCTCGCTCTCGGTCGCCATATCGACGGCTTCGTCGACGCCTGCTACGGGCCACCGGAACGGGCCGCCAGCGCCGCCGCCGGTGCTCCGATTCCCCCCGACCGGCTGGTGGCCGAGGCGCGCGCCCTTCTTGCCTCGCTCGACGCCGGCGCCGATCTCGACGAGCAGACTTCGGCAACGGAGGGGGACCAGGTCACCGCGTCGCGCCGCCGGTGGTTGCGGGCCCAGGTCGTCGGGCTGCTCACCACGGCACGACGGCTGGCCGGGGAACCCGTCGGCTACGTCGAGGAGGTCGAGTCCTGTTACGGGGTACGCCCGGCTCCCGTGCCCGAAGAGGAGATCGGGGCCGCCCACCGGCGTCTGGCCGAGGTCCTCCCGGGAGCCGGGCCCATCGCCGATCGCCTCATCGCCTGGCGGGAGTCCCATGTCGTCGTCGCCGACCGACTCCCCGATGCCATCGCCTCGTTGGCCGAGGATCTTCGGGAGAGGACGGATCGTCTCTTCGGACTTCCCGACGGCGAGCACGTCGACTTCGAGTTGGTCACCGACAAACCGTGGTCGGGCTTCAACACCTATCTGGGCGACCTGCACTCGCGCGTGGCCGTCAACACCGACCTGCCGGTCCTGTCGATCTCGCTCGCCCATCTGGTGGCCCACGAGGCCTACCCCGGCCACCACACGGAGCATTCCCGAAAGGAGGTCGGCCTGGTTCGCCGCCGGCGCTGGCTCGAAGAGTCCATCTTCCTGGTCGGCACGCCGCAGTGCCTGATCGCCGAGGGACTGGCCGACCTCGGGCTGGAGACGGTCCTCGGCTCCCGACCGGAAAACCTCGTCGCCGGCCATCTGCGCCCGCTCGGGATTCGTTATGACGCCGACGTGATCGCGGCGGTGGCCGAGGCGGGAGAGGCGCTCGGAGCCGTCCGGGGCAATGCCGCCTGGCGTCTCCACGTCGACCGGGCCGATCCGGCGGTGGTCGTAGACGAGGTGGCCCGGTGGTCCCTGTTGCCACGTGCCCGGGCCGAGAAGGCCGTCGAATTCCTGCTCCACCCGACGTGGCGCGCATACATTTCCTGTTACGTGGAGGGCCTACCCCTGTGCCGCCGTTTCGTGGGCGGCGACCCGAGACGATTCGGACGCCTGCTGACGGAGCAGCTGATTCCCGCCGACCTGGTCGCCGCCTGAGCGTCGGCCGCCTGATCACCCTCCACCTGGTGAGGTCGACCTCCCGCCCATTACGATCGCCGTATGTCCGACCGCAGCCGGAACCTGCCCCGCCGCTCGTGCTTTTCCACCCCGGGTTCGAACGAGCGATTTCTGGAGAAGGCACCGAGCGTCCCCGCCGACATGTCCTTCCTCGATCTCGAGGACTCGGTCGCACCCCTGGAGAAGGACGCGGCGCGCGCCAAGGTGGTCGAGGCCATCCGCAAACAGCCCTGGGACGACAGGGTGCTCTGTGTCCGAATCAACGCATGGGACACAGAGTGGACCTACGGAGACGTGATCGAGGTGGTGGGCAATGCCGGCGAGCGTCTCGACGAGCTCATGTTGCCCAAAGTCCAGTCCGCCGCCGAGGTGGTGGCTCTGGATCTGCTCCTCACCCAGGTAGAGAAGCGAAGCGGCCTACCCATCGGCCACATCGGGATCGAAGCCCAGATCGAGACCACGAGAGGACTTATCAACGTCGACGACATCTGCGCGGCGTCACCGCGTCTCGAGACGATCATTTTCGGCCCGGCCGACTTCGCCGCCTCGATGGAGATGCCCGTGCTCACCGGAGGGGTGCAGATCGCGGAATATCCCGGCGACCATTTCAACTACGTCTTCTCGCGGATCTTGATGGCGGGGCGGGCCAACGGCCTCCAGGTCATCGACGGCCCGTACCTGAGGGTGAAGGATATGGACGGCCTACGTGATTTCTCGCAACGCACGCGCGTGCTCGGGTACGACGGGAAGTGGGCCCTCACCCCCGATCAGGTCACCGTTCTGAATGAGCTGTACTCGCCGACCCAGGAGCAATTCGACCGGGCGTGGGACATCCTCGACGCCTATCAGCAGGCCACGGAGAACGACCGCAAGGGCGCTGTTATGTTCGGCGACGAAATGATCGACGAGGCGAGTCGAAAGATGGCCACCAAGTTCGTGACCCGCGGCACCCGAGCGGGGCTGGTCCGTTCGAAGGGTTGACCCCGAGAGGGCGTCACCCCGCCTGTTCGACTAGTCGCCGGGCCACAACCTTCAGGGCGAGTGTCTCGTCAGCGCCTTCGAAAATCGACAGGACGCGGGCGTCGACGAAGTACCGGCTGACGGCGAACTCCTCGGCATAGCCCATCCCTCCGTGGATTTGCATCGCTTCACGCGTCACCCACTCAGCGGCCCGGCAGACGTAGGCCTTGAGCATCGATGCCTCGAGGGTACCTTCGCCCTTGGACATGAGCCGCGCCACGTCGTAGGAGAACTGGCGGGTGCACTGGACGAGGACCGCCATCCGTGCGAGCTTCGCCCTGGTCAGCTGGTACTCGAGGATCGGCCGCCCGAAGACGACGCGGTTGACGGCGTATTCGTAGGCCGCCTCGTAGGCGGCCTGCATCACGCCGAGGGCCCGGGCCGCCGTCTGGAGCCGACCATTTTCGAAACCCGCCATCTGCAGGTAGAAGCCGCGCCCCACCCCGGCTTCGGCGCCGACTAGATGGTCGGCCGGCACGAACCAGTTCTCGAAGGCGATCTCGTAGGAATGCATTCCCCGATAGCCGATCGTGTCGATGGGCCTCCCCTCCATACGACCGGGAGCGTCGGACCGTCCTTCGGAGACCGGGTCCTGGGTGAAGGTGAATCCATGGCCGTCGCCCCGGGCCTTCTCCACGATGAAGAGCGAAAGCCCCCGGTGGGCCTTCGACCGATCCGGGTCGGTGCGCGCCAACAACATGATCACGTCGGCTCGGGCGGCAAAGGTGCACCAGGTCTTCACACCGTTGATGAGCCACCCACCCTCGCTCGGCGTGGCCGACGTGACGATGTTGGCCACG
>DATNJD010000346.1:0-11839 GCA_035604075.1 Acidimicrobiales bacterium | reverse complement strand
CGGGTGTGGATCGTCGATCCGCTCGACGGCACGCGGGAGTTCTCCGAAGGCCGGTCCGACTTCGCCGTCCATGTCGCCCTGGTCGAAAAGGGCGTGCCCACCGTCGGCGCCGTCGCCCTCCCGGCCGACCATCTCGTCCTCGGCACGGGCGAGCCGCCCACCCTGGCGCCACCGCGTCACGGCCGGCTGCGGATCCTGGTGAGCCGGACCCGGCCCCCGGCCGAGGGGGCCGTGGTGGCGGCCGCCCTCGACGCCGATCTCGTGACCATGGGCTCGGCCGGAGCGAAGACGATGGCCGTCGTCCGGGGCGAGGGCGACATCTACCTGCACTCGGGGGGACAGTACGAATGGGACTCGGCCGCCCCGGTGGCGGTGGCCCGGGCCGCCGGCCTGCACGCCTCGCGCCTCGACGGCTCGGCCCTCGTCTACGACCGCCCCGACCCCTGGATGCCGGATCTGCTCGTCTGCCGGCCCGAGCTCGCCGACCGAGTCCTCTCCGTCCTGCGGGCCGCCCCGTAGTGTGACGGAGGTGAACGAGTCGGCCGACGGCGCCCGCGTCGTGGTGCGATTCGGCACCGAGGCCGACGCCGACGACGCCGCTCGTCTGCACGCCGGCTCCATCACCGAAGGCTTCCTGGCCGCGCTCGGCCCGCGGTTCCTGTCGCGCCTCTACCGGCGCGTCGTCCGCTCGCCCGACGCCTTCCTGCTGGTGGCCGAGGAGGACGGCCGGACGGCCGGTTTCCTGGCCGGTGCGCTCGATCTGCGCGCCCTCTACCGGCGTTTCCTCGTCCACGACGGCGTCGCCGCCACCCTCTCCTCGTTGCCCCGTCTCCTCACCTCGTGGCGCACGGCGTGGGAGACCCTGCGGCACGGGACGGCGGACCCTGGGACCCACCCAGACGGCGGGACCAGCCGGGACGCGACCGGGTCCGCCACCGGGCCGGCCGAGCTCCTGGCCGTCGCCGTCGACCCCGGCTGGCGGGGCCGGCACGTGGGCGCGCTGCTGGTCGAGGAGTTCCTGGCCGAGCTCCAACGCCGCGGGGTCGAGCACGCCCAGGTGGTCGTGGGCGCCGACAACGCCGTCGCCGTCGGCCTCTACCGGCGCAGCGGCTTCGAGCCCGACCGCACCTTCGAACTGCACCGCGGCACCACGTCGCTCGTCATGCGGCGACCGGTGAAGGCGGTCCCGTGAAGGCAGTCCCGTGAAGGCTGTCCCGTGACGACCCGGCTGGTCCTGGTCGGCGCCGGCGCCGCCGCCATCGCGCTGGCCGCCACCCCTCTGGCGGCGCTGGTGGCGCGGAGCACGGGGGTGGTGGACCGGCCCGGTGCGCTCAAGCCCCAGTCGACGTCGGTGCCCTACTTGGGCGGCGCCGCCGTCTTCGTGGCCGTGGTGGTCGGCGGGGCGGCGGGGCGGCCGTTGTTGCTGCTGCCGCTCGGGTTGGCGCTCGTGCTGGGCGTGGCCGACGACGCCGTGCACCTGCCCCCCTGGACCCGGTTGGTGGGCCAGGTGGCCATCGGCACGGTGGTCGCCCTGGTCGTCACCACCCGGCTGGCGGCGCCGGGGGGCGGGCTGCTGGTGGCGGCGGTGACGGTGCTGCTGATCAACGGGGTCAACATGATCGACGGGCTCGACACGTTGGCCGGAGGCCTGGTGGCGGTGGCCGCCGTCGCCTTCGCCTGGATGCTCCGGGGGGACGGACGGACCCTGGGTGTGGCCCTCGGGTGCGGCCTGGCCGGGTTCCTCGTCTACAACCGCCCCCCGGCCCGGATCTACCTGGGCGACGGCGGCTCCTATCTGCTCGGCACCGCCCTGGCCGTGCTGCTGGCCGGCGCCTGGGCCCGGGGGCTGTCGCTGTCCACCGGGGTGGCCGGCCTCGTGGTGGTGGCCGTCCCCGCCGCCGAGGTGCTCTTCTCCGTGGTGCGGCGGGGGCGGAGCCGGCGTTCCCTCGTGCTCGGCGACCGGGGCCACCCCTACGACCGGTTGGTGGCCCGGGGGTGGCCGCGCCTCGGGGCCAGCTCGGCCTACATCGGCGCCGAGCTGGTCTTCGCCGCGCTGGCCGTGGCCGTGGCCGGGACCCACGACACCGCCGCGGCAGCAGTGGCGGCCGCGGCGGTGGCCGTGGTGCTGGTGGTGGTGGCGGCGTCGACGGGCAGCCTGACCCCCGAACCGGAGGTGGACGTGTGACGCGGATCTACCTGTCCCCGCCCGACGTGGGCGAGGAGGAGCGGCGGCTTCTGCTCGACGCCTTCGACTCCAATTGGATCGCCCCCCTCGGGCCCCACGTCGACGCCTTCGAGGCCGAGCTGGCCGACCGGCTGGGCGTGCCGGCGGCGCTGGCCCTCACGAGCGGCACGGCCGCGCTGCACCTGTCGCTGCTGCTGCTCGGGGTGGGACCGGGCGACGACGTGCTCGTGCCCAGCCAGACCTTCGTGGCCACGGCCAACGTGGTGACCTACCTCGGGGCCCGGCCTGTGCTGGTCGACTCGCACCCCGACACCTGGACGATCGATCCCGACCTGGTGGCCGAGGACCTGGCCGACCGGGCCCGGCGGGGGCGGCTGCCGGCGGCGCTGCTGACGGTGGACCTCTACGGGCAGTGCGCCGACTACGACCGGCTGCTCGGCAGCTGCGCCGAGTACGGCGTGCCCGTGATCGAGGACGCGGCCGAGGCCCTCGGGTCGAGCTACGGCGGGAAGGAGGCCGGTTCCTTCGGGGCGCTCGGGGTGTTCTCCTTCAACGGCAACAAGATCATCACGACGAGCGGCGGGGGCATGCTCGTGTCGCACGACGTCGGGCTGATCGAACGGGCGCGCTACCTGTCGACCCAGGCCCGGCAGCCCGTGGTCCACTACGAGCACACCGAGATCGGCTTCAACTACCGGCTGAGCAACCTGCTGGCCGCGGTGGGCCGGGGGCAGCTGCGGGGGCTCGACGACCGCTTGGCCCGGCGGGCCGCCATCAACCGGGCCTACCGCTCGCTCCTGGGCGACCTGCCCGGCATCCGCTTCATGCCCGAAGCGGCGTACGGCGTGCCCAACCACTGGCTGACCTGCATCCTGGTCGACCCCGACGCCTTCGGCGCCGGCCACACCGAGATCCGCCAGGCCCTCGAGGACGAGGACATCGAGGCCCGGCCCACGTGGAAGCCGCTGCACCTGCAGCCCGTCTACGCCGACGCCCCGGTCCTCGGCGGCGCCGTGTCGGGCGCCATCTACGAGCAGGGCCTGTGCCTACCGAGCGGATCGCGCCTCGAGACGGCCGATCTCGAGCGGATCAGCGCCATCATCCACACGGTGGCGCGGCCGTAGACTGACCCCGACATGGCGACCCGGACACCGGCCCAGGGCCACATCCTGCAACCGAAATGGGACGGGACAGACTCGATCCGGGAACGCTACGAGGCCGTCCGGGCTCTGCTGCAGCCGGGATCGGTGCTCGACATCGGCTGCGCCTCGCGCTACGGCCGTGACGACTGGCTGCACGGGCTGCTGGCCCGCGACGCCAAGGACCTCGTCGGCATCGACCTGAACGCCAAGATCGTGGGCGAGCTGGTGAGTGCCGGCTACGACGTCCGGCTGGCCGATGCGCAGGACTTCGACCTGGGGCGGCAGTTCGACGTGGTCTTCGCCGGCGAGCTGATCGAGCACCTCGACAACGTGCACGGCTTCCTGTCGAGCGTGCGGCGGCACCTGGCCCCGGGCGGCCGTCTGGTGCTGACCACTCCCAACGCCTTCTACGTCGGCAATTTCGTCTACCGGCTGGGCGGGAAGGCCCGGGTGCACCCCCAGCACACGGCCTGGTACTGCGAGAGCACGCTGCGGCGGGTGCTGTCGGTGAACGGCTTTCCCCGGACCGATCTGCACTACATCGGCCACGCCAGCCGGACGCCGGCCCGGCGGCTGGCCAGCTACTCCTTCCGCCACCTGCTGCCCGACCACCTGGCCTTCGACACGATGGTGGCGGTGGCCACGGGCCACGAGCCCGACGGCGACGGCACCGAGCCGGGCGGCGCCGGGCCCGTTTCCCCGTAGGGACCGGGCGCGTCGTGGCCAGCGGAACCCGGCCGGGTGCCCTCGTGATCTCGCTCGACTTCGAACTGCTCTGGGGGATGCGCGACCACGCCGAGGGGCACGGGATGATGGCAGCCGACCTGGTGACGAGCAGGGATCACGTGCGCCGGCTGGCCGACCTCTTCGCGGCGCGTGGCATCCGGGCCACCTGGGCCACGGTGGGACTGCTCTTCGCCCGGTCGCGCGCCGAGCTCGAGCCCTTCCTGCCCTCCGTCCGGCCGGTGTACAAGCGGAGCGAGCTCGACCCGTATGCCGAGACGGTGGGCGAGGACGAGGAGAGCGACCCCCTGCGCCTGGCCGGTTCCCTGGTCCGGGCGCTGGCGGGGACGGCCGGGCAGGAGGTGGCGTCGCACACCTTCTCCCACTACTACTGCCTGGAAGAGGGCCAGGACGAGGCGGCGCTGCGGGCCGACCTGGCCGCCGCCCGGGCTATCGCCGCCCCGCTCGGGGTGCCGCTCACGAGCCTGGTGCTGCCGCGCAACCAGTGGAACCCCGCCTACGCCCGGGCCGTGCGCGAGAGCGGGTTCAGCTGTTACCGGGGGCCGCAACCGTCGTGGGGCCACCACGCCCAGCAGGCCGAGACGACGAGCCTGGCCCGCCGCGCGGCGCGGCTGGCCGATACCTACGTGGGGCTCTCGCCGCCCCCGACCTTCGGCTGGGACGATCTGGTCGAGCCGTCGGGGCTGTGCAACGTCGCCGCCAGCGCCTTCCTCCGGCCGTACTCGCCCCGGCGCCAGGCCCTCGAACCGCGGCGCCACGCCCGGCTGGTGGCCGGTCTGCGGACCGCGGCGCACCGGGGTCGGCTGTTCCACCTGTGGTGGCACCCCCACAACTTCGCCCGGCACCCCGAGGAGAGCTTCGGGGTGCTGAACGGCGTGCTCGACGAGGCGGAACGGCTGACGGCGTCGGACGGGCTTCTGTCGCTGTCGATGGGCGACGTGGCCCAGATGGCGCTCAGCGGACGCCCTTCGTGACCCGGGTGCGGAGATAGCCCCACAGGGTGGGGTGCCACCGCAGGCGCGAGGGCTCGTCGTCCGTTTCGTCCCGGAGGACGGCGACCCGGACGTCGGCACCGGCCAGCACCCGGCCGACCTGGTCGGCCAGCAGGGGCAGGCCGTCGGCCAGGTGCCGGTAGGGATAGGTGGCGATCGAGTCGGCGGGGTCCGGTGTGAAGGTGGCCCGGGCGAGGACGCCGCCGGTGTCGATACCGGCGTCGACCAGGTGGACAGTGGTGCCGGCCAGGTCCGGTCGGCCTTCGGCCAGCGCCCAGTAGCCGCCGTGGACACCGCGGTAGCGGGGCGTGATGCCGGCGTGGACGTTGATGAACGGGGCCGGCACCGACCCGAGGGTGGCGTCGGAGATGATCCTGGTTCCCTGCACGACCACCACGGCGGGCCCGATCTCCCGGAGCAGCGCCGCGGTGGCCGGGGCGTTCACCGAATCGACGGGGCGGACCCCGGCGACGGGCGTGGTGTCGAGGCCCGCGCTGGCCAGGATCTCGCTGATCCGGCGGCGCGCCGAGCGGCGGAGGAGGGGAAGGGCCACGGTGACGAAAGCGACCTGGCCGAGAACGGTGGGCCAGCCGAGGCGCCGGGCGCGGCGCCGGGCCAGGGTGAGGCGGGGCACGGGCTGCTCCATGACCACCACCACGTCGGGGAAGCGGTCGGCCAGGTAGTGGGAGACGATGCTGGTCGGATCACCGGGGCCGGCGAGCACGACGACCGGGCCGTTGTCGGTCGGCCCGCTCACCCGGGAACGGCCGCGGATCCGTGGGGGCTGTCGTACCAGCGTGGGCCGGGGGCGCCCGTCCACGCCTCGAGGTGGACGCCGAGATGGGGCCCCCGGGTGCTCAGGTCGTCGACCTGGTCCCACGCCCCCCGGTAGACGGCGTCGAGGGTGTCGAACCGCTTCTTGATGCTGCTGTTGCCGATCGAGTCGTTGTAGCCGTTGCGGGCCACGCCCCCGCACAGCAGCTCCATGCGCCGGCGGGTGGCCGCCTCCTCGCGGTAGGGGAAGTGGTGGGTGACGATGCCTCCCAGCGGTTCGATCACCGTCTCGCCCATGAGCAGCGTGGCGCCGTGGAACCCCATGAGGCTGCCGAGGAACGGGCCCGACCGGTCGAACCTCTGGAGGGGGTGCTTCCAGTGGGGCTGGGCGCAGTACCCGGGGTGCTCGGGGACGAAGCGCTCGCACATCGGTTGGAAGTCGAGGGGATGGAATCCGGGGACGTAGGCGGGCGCGGTGGTGGGGAAATGGTTGTAGTACGTGCTGCCCACCAGGCGGAACCGGCGGTCGAGACCCCGGACGTAGTCGGCCACGGTGGTCCCGTCGGGACCCTCGGGGAATTCGTCGCCGTCGAGCCAGAGCCACCAGACGTGGGCGGCCTCCGACGCCAGCGACATCCGGGCCACCACCGCGTTCATGAGGAGGATGCGGATGCGTTCCTCGTAGACCTCGGTGCGAAACGACTCGGCCAGGGTGGCCCCGGCGTCGAGGGCCCGCGCCACGGTGGCGTCGGTCGAGGCGTTGTCGACCAGGTAGACCGCCTCCACGCCCTGGGCGAAGGCGTTGCGGACGGTGGCCTCGACCACGTCCTGCTCCATCCAGGTCCCGAGGACGGCGAAGAGGCGGACCTCGGGCAGGACCTCGGGGCGGGCGGGATTGGGTTCGCTGTGCGGCCGGCGGCCGGTGCGCCGGGGGTCCCGGGCCCCGCCGCCGCCCATGAGACGTCTGATCGTCCGAGGCGTCACGGCCAAGACGATAAACGGTCCCCTCATCCACAACGGTGAAGCGGGGGACGGTCTACACTTTTTGCGAGCACAATCGGCCGGTCGCCGCCGCCGGGGCCCGGCTCGTCGTGACCATGCGTGGGACTCCAAGTGCATCGACTCCGTGACCCGTTCGGGCGGGCCCCGTGATCAACATCGCCACGGTCCACTGGCAGACGGCGAAATGGATCGATCCCCAGCTCCACTATCTGGAGCGCGCCCTCGATGCGCCCTACCGGGTCTTCGCCTCACTGAACGGCATCGACGACCCCACGATGGCGGCGCGTTTCCACTACGCGGCCGACCTCGAGGGCAGCCACGCCGCCAAGCTGAACCAGCTGGCTCTGGTCATCACCGAGGGCGCCGCGCCCACCGACACCCTGATCTTCCTCGACGGTGACGCCTTCCCCGTCCGCCCCCTCGTGCCCTGGATCGACGACGTCCTGGCCGAGCACCCCCTGGTCGCCGTGCGCCGGGACGAGAACCTGGGCGACCCGCAACCGCACCCCTCGTTCTGCGCCACCACGGTCGGATTCTGGAAGGACCTGGGCGGGGACTGGCTGCCCGGCGTCACGTGGGTGAACGCGGCGGGCCGGGAGGTGGCCGACACCGGTGGGAACCTGCTGGCCAAGCTGCGCGACGGTCAGGTCGCCTGGCTCCCGTTGCTGCGGACGAACACCTACAACCCCCATCCGGTGTGGTTCGGTGTCTACGGCCACCGCATCTACCACCACGGTGCCGGCTTCCAGGCCACCCGGGTCGAGCGGGCCGACTGGGCCGACCGCTACGAGCGCAACGCGGCGGCCGGGAGGAACCTGCGGCCGACGGCCGAGAGCCCCAGTCTGGGGATGTTGCGGGCCGACCCCGGGGTGCTGCGCCGGTTGCGACCCATCGACCTGGCCCGGGCAACGGCCAAGACCGTGCGCCTGCGGCTCGAGCACCGTCACTACGTGAAGATCACCCGCACCGAACGGGGACAACAACTGGCGGCGTTGGGCGACGAGGTGTTCCGCCGGCTATCGGAGGACGACGAGTTCTACCGGCAGTTCGACGCCTCCCCATGATCAATGTCGTGACGGTGCACTGGCAGACACCGAAATGGATCGACGTCCAACTCGGGTACCTCGAGCGCAACATCCGGGCCCCGTTCCGCGTGTACGCCTCGGTCAACGGCGTGGACGACGCCCTCGACGACCCCCGGTTCCACTTCGCCGCCGACCTGCCGGGGAGCCACGCCGAGAAGCTCAACGAACTGGCCGGAATGGTGCTCGAGCGGTCCGAACCGACCGACGTGCTCATGTTCGTCGACGGTGACGCCTTTCCCGTGCAACCCCTCGTGCCCTGGGTGGCCGACGTGCTGGCCGACTACCCCTTGGCCGCCGTGCGTCGCGACGAGAACCTGGGAGACCCCCAGCCTCACCCCTGCTTCTGTGTCACGACGGCGGCCTTCTGGGCCGAGATCGGCGGCGACTGGCGCGCCGGACGTCCCTGGGTGAACGACGTGGGGACGACCGTGGCCGACGTGGGCGGCGCTCTCCTCGAGCGGCTCCAGGAACGCGGGACGGCGTGGCTCCCGCTGTTGCGAACCAACACCCACAATCCCCATCCGTTGCTGTTCGGCGTCTACGGGCACCGCGTCTACCACCACGGCGCCGGATTCCGGAGCGTGCCCACCCGCGTCGATCTTCATCGCCAGGCGGACAACCGACCGTCGTCGGACCGGCCGAGCCTGGGGACGTTACGCCGCGCCGTGACGGCCGACCCCTCCAAACTGCTGCACGTGCGGGCCCGTCACGCCGGTGTCGTGGCCGGCGCTCTGCGGCGCACCGTGGCCCTGCGCCGCGAAGCCACGCGCGCCGTCGGAGTCGACCGGATGGCCGACGACATGTTCGCCCGTCTCACCGCCGACCCCGAGTTCTTCCGGCAGCTCGACGACTCGGAACCGTGACGCCGTGGCGTCGCGTCGCCCGCCGGTGACCGACAACCGCAGGCCGCGGGTGGCGTACCTCGTCATGAGCCACAAGAACCCGGCCCAGGTCGAGTCGCTCGTGACCCGCATCCTCGAGCTCAGCCCGGCCGGTGAGGTCGTCGTCCATCACGACACACACGAGTCGGCCGACGCGACACCGCTGTGGAACGGCAGCCCCCCGGCGAGGGTCCGTCTGGTCGATCCCGTCGCCGTCTCCTGGGGAGACTGGTCGGTCGTCGAAGCGACGTTGCGTCTGCTGCGCGTCGCCGTCGACGAGATCGACTCCGACTGGTTCGTCCTGCTGTCGGGCGAGGATCGTCCCGTCAGGGATCTGGCCGCCTGGGAGGACGAGCTCGTAGCGTCGGGAACCGACGGGCTCGTGCCGATGCGTCCGCTCACCGTCCGTCCCGCCTTCGGGCGCCGACCGTCGGCCGACGATCTGAACTTCGTCCGCTACGCATTCCGGTGGCGCGCCGTGCCGGCGCGGTACGTCCGGGGGGGACGCTACGTGCTCGAGGCGGCCCGCCGGATCAGCCGCTACGTTCAGCCGGTGTTCAAGATCGAATACGCCGAGCGCCGGGGCACGTGGATGGTGGGACGGTGGCGGCGCCGGCGGCTCCCCGACGGTTGGACGTTGTACTGCGGGTCGCAGTGGATGGCCCTCGGGCGGCGCGCCGTGACGACGCTTCTGGCGAGCGACGCGGCGGTGACGGAGTGGTTCCGCCAGACCTGGATACCGGATCAGGGTTTCTTCCACACGGTGCTCGGCAACGCCGCCGGCTTCTCCTTCTCCACGCAACCCCTGACCTACGTCGTCCCCCACGACACGCACAAGGGGGCGGCATGGATGGTGCTGCGGTCCGACGACGTCGGGACCATCGCCCTTTCGGGGGCGGCCTTCGCCCGGAAGTTCGATCCGGCCGTCGACCGGGAGGTCATCGACCTCGTCGACGCGGCGGTGGACGCCTCCGTCGCCGGCACCGCCCGGGGGGGCTGAGGTCATGGCCGGTGAAGCCGAGCGCGCGTCGGGTCCGACGGTGGGAACGTGTGTGTTCGTCATCGGCATGCACCGCAGCGGCACGTCGGCCGTCACCGGGATGCTCACGCGTCTCGGGGTCGAGGCGCCGGCCGAGGACGATCTCGTCCCCGCCACCGCGTTCAACGAACGGGGGCATTTCGAGAGCAAGAACCTGATGCGGTTCGACAATGACGTGCTGCGGCTTCTGGGCGGCACGTGGTCCGCACCACCGCCGCTCGTGCCGGGGTGGGAACGGCAACCGGCACTCGAGGGGCTGCGTCATGACGCCCCGGCCGCCTTCGCCGCCACGTTCCCGACGAGACCCATGGCCTGGAAGGACCCTCGCAACTGTCTGCTGCTGCCGTTCTGGCGGTCCCTGGTGCCACCCCCGATGGCCGCCGTGCTCGTCTACCGCGACGGCATGGAGGTGGCCAAGTCGCTGCGGACTCGCAACGACATCACCCTCACCCACGGCCTCGCTCTGTGGGAACGGTACGTCCGGACGTCGTGTGCCGACCTCGTGGGGCTCCCTACCCTCGTCACCGGCTACGCCCGGATGCTCGACGACCCGGCCGCCTGGGGCCGAACGCTGACCGGCTTCCTGGCCGACGTCGGGGTCGCCGTCGATCCGGGGCGGGCCGACGCCGCCGTCGCCTCGCTCGACGCCGGACTGCGCCACGAGAGGACCACGACCGACCGACCGGCGGGAATCGGGGGGAGCCAGCACGATGTCCTGGCCGTGCTCCAGGGCCTCGACGGCGCCCACGCGCGCTGGAGCCCACCGGACCTGGGGGTCGAACCGGAATGGGTCGAGGATGTGCTGGCTCTGCGCCGGGAGTACGAGGTCCTGCGCCGCCAGTACCGGTCGGTGGAGTCGTCCCGGGTGTTCCGACTGGTGAAGGCCTGGTGGAAGATGCGGGGACCGGCCCGCTCACCGATCTCGGAGGAGCGCGGCTAGGCGCCGCTTGTCTTGTCAGGTGGCGGTGATCCGCAGCCAGTACTGGCCGTTCACGACGTGGTCGGGGAGCTGACGGACCGAGAGACCACGGCGGGCACAGGCGTCGATGATCCACCGAAACGAGTGGTGCACCATGCCGGCCCGCGCCGACGTGTGGCTCTGGCCCACCCACGCGTCACCGCCGTAGTCGTGGGCCGGCAGGCGGACGGCGAGGCCGGGGAGACGAGCCGCCAATCCCGGGTACCGGCCGCCCGGCAGGTACGACGCCATCATCACGGCACCGGGGTTGGCGGTGGCGACGAACTGATCCAGCATGCGCTCGATCTGGGCCTTGGAGGCGTGCGTCCAGATCGAGCGGGCCAGGACGAAGTCGAACGAGGTACCGAATTCGCTGAAATCGAAGTCGTCACGGTGGGAGAAGGTGGCCTGCGCCCGAGCGACGGTCTCGGGCTCGACGATCACGTCGAGCCCGGCCCGGAGCACCTCGGGGTCGGGCTCGATGCCGAAGTAGCAGCCCGGATCGAGGAAGTGCATGAGCCAGTACCCGGCCCGCAGGCATCCGCACCCCACGTCGAGCACGCGCGACCCCGGTCGCAGACCCTGGAGGAGGAGTACGGCCAGTTGCATGCGGCCCACCCGCTCGAAGTCCTCGACGGGCCCTCCCAGGCGGATGGTGGCTGACAGCCGTTCGGCCCGGTCTTGAAGGTCCTCGCCCGGGGTCATGATCGACACTCTTGCAGATGGCGGTGTCCGTCCCGGTCGACCGATCCCCGGCGAAACCCCCGGCGGCAGGCGATGGGCCCACTACCGTGACCGCCGTGCCCGCCCCGTCCCAGACTTACCGCCGGTGGCTCCGGCGGGTGCGCCGGAGCCTGTCGCGCCAGGTTCGCCGCCTGCTGTCGCAACCGGCCGACGGCCGCGTCGGGACCGAGGCCAATCCGTCCCCGGCCGACCCGCTGCCCGGCTTCCGGTTCTTCGCCGTGCTCGGCACGTGGATGGAACAGGACGTGGTGGAGGCCACTGTGCGCAACGCCTTCGCCCAGGGGGTGGAGGAG
>DATNJD010000345.1:0-7565 GCA_035604075.1 Acidimicrobiales bacterium | reverse complement strand
GATCAGGGAACCGAGGCCAGGAGCCGCGGCGCCGCCAGCCGCGCCCGGGGACCAGCCCGGTGGCGGAGCTGTTCGACGAAGGGTTCGATCCAGTCCGGGAGGGCGTCGGTGGGTCGACGGCGACCGGACAGAGCGACGTCGAGCTCGTTGGCCAACGTGAGATCTACGAAGTCGCGGATCTGGGCGTCGGTGGGGTTGATCGTCTGCGCCCGGAACCGATCGCGGAAGGCGACGGGACCGTCGGCCGCCAATTGGGGATAGACGAAGGCGCGGTCGCAGGAGGCGTAGAGATAGACCATGTCCTCGACGTCGGTGCCCACGACCCGGGCCAGGGGGCCGCGGTCGTCGGGCGGGAGAAGACAGGGGGCGAAGCCGTCGGTGCCGTAGGTGGCGTGGCAGAGACCGGCCAGACACAGGTCCTCCGACGCGCCCCACGAGCGCAGCAACTGCTCGGTGGCGAGCAGATGCTCGAGGAGGGTCCCGCTCAGGTGGGGCATCGTGCAGGCCGAGTGGGACCGGAGAAATTCCAACGCGCGCACGCGCCGGTCGGGGCTGCGGTGTGCGACGGTCATCGTCGACTCCTCGGCCGTCCGGGGCCCGTCGGCTCCCGGCGTGGGGACGATCCTAGTTTTCGTCGATCAGCTCGGCCACGGGGTCGCCCACGGTGTAGGTGACCCCTTCGTGGGCGATCCGCCGCAGTCGGCCGGCGGCGGGCGCCTCGATCTCGGTGGTGACCTTGTCCGTCTCCATCTCGTACAGAGGCTCACCCTTCTCGATGACGGCGCCCTCCTCGGCCAACCACCGGGCCAGGGTGCCCTCGGTCATCTCCATGCCGATCTTCGGCATACGCAGCAACATGGGGTCAGCCGCCAAACGACATGAGGTGGCCGATGGCAGTCGAGAGCCGGTCCCGGCCGGGCAGGGCCAGGGTCTCGAGATTCTTGGCGTAGGGCAGCGGCGCCGGGACGGCCCCCACCCGCAGGACGGGGGCGAGGAGCCGGCCGAAGAGGGCCTCGGAGACGAGTGCCGCCAACTCGGCACCGAATCCCCCCGTCACGACCGCTTCGTGGAAGACGACGGCCCGGCGGGTCCGGCTGACCGACGCCACCACGGCGTCTGAGTCCAGGGGCGAGAGGGAACGAAGATCGAGCACCTCGACGTCGGGGCCGTCGGCGGCGAGGGACTCGGCCACCGCCAGCGCGTCGTGGACCTGTCGACCGTAGGTGATGACGGTGACATCGGTGCCGGCGCGCTTGGTGTCGGCCACACCGAGGGGCACGGGGGCATCGTCGAGGACACCGCGGCGCTGCAGGAGGGGCACCTGCTCGATGAAGACCGACGGGTCGTCGGACTCGATGCAGGACCGCAGGAGGGCACGCGCCTCGGACGGCGTACTCGGCACGACGACCTGGAGGCCCGGGACGTGGGTGATCCAGGCCTCGAGCATCTGTGAGTGCTGGGCGCCGACCTGGAGCCCTGCCCCGACCGCCGTGCGCAGGACCATGGGCACGGGCGTGCGGCCCCCGGACATGTAGCGCAATTTGGCGGCGTGGTTGGCCAGTTGATCGAGGCAGAGGCCGAGGAAGTCCATGAACATGACCTCGGCCACGGGGCGCAGGCCCCCGAGGGCGGCGCCGACGGCCGCCCCCACGATGGCCTGCTCCGAGATGGGCGTGTCGCGGACGCGGTCGGACCCGTACTTGGTGGAGAGGCCTTTGGTGACACCGAAGACACCGCCGCTCGGATCGGCGATGTCCTCACCGAGGAGCACCACCGTCTCGTCGGCCCCGAGGGCCTCGTCGAGGGCCCGGGTGAGAGCCGCCCGGACGCTTGTCTCGGCCGGGGCGGCGGCGTCAGTCACCGCGTGTCCCGGCCACGACGTCGGTGAGGAGCTCGTCGGCGGCGGGTTCGTCGAGCGCCAGCACCTCGTCGAGGGTGTCGGCCACCAGGCGGGCGCACTCCTCTTCGACGCGGTCGGCGGCGGCGTCACTGAGCACACCGGTGTCGACGAGGTGGCGGCGGAAGCGGGCCACGGGCTCGGCCTCCCAGGCGGCGTCGAGCTCGCCGGGAGGGACATAGGTCATGCGGTCGCCGAAGACATGGCCGTAGAGCCGGTAGGTCACGGCCTCGACCAAAGTCGGACCCTCACCGGCGCGGGCCCGGGCGGCGGCGTCGGAGACCGCCGAGTAGACGGCGAGGGGATCGTTACCGTCGACGGTGATGCCGGGCATGCCGTAGGCGGCGGCGCGGTCCGAGACGCGGGCCGTGCGCTGATGGTGGGCGAACGGGGTGTGTTCGCCGTAGCCGTTGTTCTGGCAGAGGAAGATGACGGGGAGGCGCCAGACGGCGGCCAGGTTGCAGGCCTCGTGAAAAGCGCCGATGTTGCTGGCTCCGTCTCCGAACGACGCCACCGCCACGCGGCCGTCGCCCTGGCGCTGCGCGGCCCAGGCCAGACCGGCGGCGATGGGAAGACCCGAGCCGACGACCCCGGTGGTGAGCATGAGCCCGGTGTCGGGCCAGACGACGTGCATGGGACCGCCCTTGCCCTTCCCGGTCCCTGCGGCACGGCCGAGCATCTCGGCCAGGAGCGGCCGGAGGGGCACGCCCTTGGCAATATGGTCGTGGAGACCCCGGTAGGTGGTGACGAGATAGTCGTCGGGACGGAGGGCGGCGGCGAACCCGGCCGCCACCGCTTCCTGGCCCCGGGGCGAGTAGTAGGCCATGGTGACCGTGCCGGCGCTGATGGCACTACGCAGAGCGTCGTCGCAGGCGGCGATGAGGACCATGCTCCGGAAGATCGCCTGGATCGAGTCGTCGTCGGGACCGGCCACGGCCACCGATCTTGCCACCCGTCGTCGCCCGGGGAGTGAGAAGCTTCGGAGATGACCATCGTCCTCGTGCACGGGGTCCCCGAGACGGCCGCCGTCTGGGATCCGCTGCTTGGTGTCCTGGGCCGCTCCGACGTGGAGACGGTGCGGCTCCCCGGCTTCGGATCGGCGCCGCCCTCGGGTTTCGGGGCCACCAAAGAGGAGTACGTGGTCTGGTTGATCGGTGAGCTCGAACGGATCGGCACCTCCGGTCCCGTCGACCTGGTGGGCCACGACTGGGGCGGCGGGTTCGTGGTGCGTGTGGTGAGCACGAGGCCCGAGCTCGTGCGGTCGTGGGTGACCGACGCCGGGGCCATCGGTGACCCCGCCTTCGAATGGCACGATTTCGCCAAGATCTGGCAGACACCGGGCGAGGGCGAGGAATTCTTCGCCCAACAACTGGCCACCCCGGTCGAGGACAGTGCCACCGTCTTCGAGGCCTACGGCGTGCCCCTCGAGCGGGCCCGGGCGTTGGCGGGGTGGGCGGACGAGCAGATGGCGAGGTGCATCCTGGCCCTGTACCGCTCAGCCGTGGACGTGGGACGGGAATGGGGACCGGATTTCCACGACATCGCCAAGCCCGGCCTGATCCTGCTGCCGTCCGACGACCCCTTCCTCTCGGCCGACGGGGCCCGGTCGTCGGTCAAACGGACCGGCGCCGCCCTGAGCGAGCTGCCCGGAGTCGGGCACTGGTGGATGCTCCAGGACCCGGCGCGCGCCGCCGCCGTCCTCACCGATTTCTGGGCGTCGGTCCTCTGAGACCGACCAGCCGGGGCTTCGGCATCTCGGCCGTCGTCACCGCCGCGCTACTGGCCGGATGCGGATCGAGCCCGCCGGCCCCCGAGGTCCTCGTGAACGCCGATATGCCCGCCTCCCTGCAACTGCGGCAGACCGACTCGGGGACGGCCCAGAACCTGGCCAAGGTGGTCAGCCAGACCTACCCCGGCTGTCCGGGGCAATCCGCCATCTTCACCCTGAAGGGCCGGCTGCCGAGCCCGGTGCTGACGGGCAAGACGATCTACACCCAGGTGTTCTCCGAATCGGCCACCTGTGCGAGCACGGCGAAGGCGGAGGCGGTGTTCCAGACCGTGTCCACGAGAGCCAAGACCTTCGGTGCCACCACCTTCACCGGCGTCGGGGACGCCGCCTTCCTCACTCGCTCGAGCTCCGCCACGGCCCGGTCCTTCGACATCTTCTGGCGGCACGGACGGGAACTGGCGTCCGTCCAACTCTCGGGCTCCGTGGGCAACAAGGAGATCACCGTGGCCGAGACCACGCTTCTGGCCCGTCGTCAGGTGGCCCGCGGCTAGCCGGTCCTCAAAGAGCGCCTCAGACGGGAGGGACGAGCGCGTTTGCCTTGGCCACCTCTCCGAACCACAACGCACTGGGCTTCGGGCGCCGTTCGAAAGTGGTGCGGTCGACGGTGAAGAGGCCGAATTTCGGTCCGTACCCGTGGGCCCACTCGAAATTGTCGAGGAGGCTCCAGACGAAGTAGCCACGCACGTCGACGCCGTCGTCGAGACAGCGGCGCACCCCCCGGAGCGCCTCGGAGAGGTACGTGATCCTCTCGGCGTCGTCCTCGGTACCGATACCGTTCTCCGTCACCACCACGGGCAGTCCGGTGAAGTCGGCTGTGCGGCGGACGCTGTACTCGACGACCTGGGGCCAATTCTCGTAGCCCATCTGCGTCTGGGGGACGTCCGGATCGTCGGGCGCCTGGCCCTGGGCGTCGAAATGCATCCGGGTGTAGCACTGGACCCCGACGAAATCGTCACCCTCGGTCCCGCGGAGGAAGGTGTTCTCGAGCACGTCCTCGGCCACATCGCGGACGGCCTCGCCCCCCGCCTCCGCCTTCAATTCGGCCATGGAGAGGGTGAGTCCCACCGGGAACTGGCCGGGGCCCGAGCGCAGCGCGTCAACCGCCAACCGGTGAGCCCGGACCATGTTGTCGTTCACGGCCAGGTGGCGGGCGAAGTCGTCTTTCACGCCGGGGGGGAACTCCCCCATCGTGTACCCCATGACCCCGATCACGTTGGGCTCGTTGATGGTGCACGCCCAACCGATCTGATCGCCCAGATGGGCCGTGGCCCGAGAGACGAACCGGGCGAACCGGTCGGGTCCGTCAGGGGCTTCCCAGCCACCGCGTGCGGTCAGCCACAGTGGCGTCGTGAAGTGGAGAAAGGTGACGACCGGGGTCAGGCCCCGTTCGTGACAACGTGCGCAGATCCGGCGGTAGTGGTCGAGGGCGGCCACTGAGAATTCGCCCTCGGCGGGCTCGATCCGGCTCCACTCGAGGGAGAAACGGTAGGCACCGAGGCCGAGGCCGGCCACCAGATCGACGTCTTCGTTCCAACGGAAGAACGAGTCGCAGGCGTCACCGCTCGAATCGGTGCAGCCCGATCCCGGCGTGTGCTCCCACTGCCACCAGTCGTTGTTGACGTTGCCACCCTCGATCTGATGGGCGGAGGTGGCCGTCCCCCACACGAAATCGTCGGGGAACGTCACCGGCTCGGCCCTGGTGGTGTCGGCACTCATGGCGTGCAACGTAGCGGGCCCACGGCCGCCGCAGCGGCCCGGCCCGGGTTCAGTGCTGGCCCGGGTTCAGTGCTGGCCCAGGTAGAAGCGGGTCCCCTGGTCATCCACACATTCGGCCGACAAACCGTAGGGCCGCCGCTCGGGCTCGGGCGCCGATCCCCCGGCGGCACGGACCCGGGCCACGGCGGCGTAGATGTCGTCCACCAGGTACATGGGGAGAATTGTGGTCACCGGGTGGCCCCCGTGCAGGCCGGTCATGGGCACGACGTCTTCGCAACCCCAGCCGTCCTCGACGTGACCGGGAGTGAAATGCCAACCGAGCACAGCTCCGTAGAAAGCGCGGACGGCGGCCGAGTCGACGACTTCCATGGTGATGTAGGAGACGTCGCCGTGGCGGCTGCCGTTCGCCGCCAGGCGAGGACCACGAGGACCGGGCGCCGGTTGGTAGAGCGAGAATGGTGTCCCCTCGACGTCGGTACACATGGCGGCCAGGCCGAAGGGCTCCATGGTCGGTTCGTCGGCGCCACCCCCCGCCTCCCGGACCCGGGCGACGGCCCCGGCGACGTCGTCGACGACGAAGCAGAGGAAGAGGCTGCTGCGATCGTGGCCGCCGTCCACGCCGTGATGCAGCAGGCGGTCGGCTACCTGGCGACTGTGTCCGGGCATCTGCGGTCCGTAGGACCACCCGAGCACAGTGGCGAAGAAGGTCGCCGCCCGATCGGCGTCGGGCACCCACAACGACACGTAGCCGATGTCGCCCTGACGCACGGGGTCGGCCACGTCCGGCTCCTGTTCTGTGCTCATGGAGGAGATGATCCACCGGTGGCCGAACGGATCGCGGACCACGGCGTTGCGGCCATAAGGGTTGTCGGCCAGAGGACGTTCCAAGACCGCTCCGGCCGCGAGGGCGCGGTCGACCGACCCGTCCACGTCGGGGACCTCGAAGGTGAAGCTCACGGTGGCGCCCGCCCCGGCACGAGGCGCCGCCACCTGGCTCTCGGGGGACTCGTCGGCCAGGTAGAGAACCGACCCCCTCAGTTCGAGCTCGGCGTGACCGACCCGACCATCGGACATCACGATCACGTCGCCGCGCCGGTTGGCGCCGAGGGCGGCGACATACCAGTCGAGGGCACGACGGGCGTCCTCCACGATCAGATAGGGCACGACGGAACCGGGCGCGACACGGGCGGCCACGCCGGTAGGGGCACCGGTGGCAGGGGTAGGAGCAGGGGCGGGCTCGACGGTGAGATTGGACACGGTGACTCCTTCGGGTAGGGACAACGCACGTTCCACGCGCGCCCGTAGCCGGGCGGCGAACGTCGGATCGGGATCAGCATCGGTAGTAGGCAGGTACAGCGCCTCGAACGGATCAGGCATCGTGGTCATCCTCTGCGGCGTAGGAGCGTCGGAAGGCGGCGCGCGCCCGCACGAGCAGGGCTTCGGTGGCATGGACGGTCCGCTGCAGAACGATCGCGACATCGGGCACGGACAGGTCGTCGACGTAGCGCAAAGTGAGGGCGGCCCGGTGATGCGGCGCCAGGGCTTCGAGCACCGACCGCGCCCGGAGGGCGTCGAGCTCCGCGTCCCACGGGTCTTCGCCCTCCATGGCGGCCACACCGACAGCACTCAGACCCCGTTCCTCGCGGGCCTGGCGCCGCCAGTGGTCGACGAGTTTGTGCCGTGCCACCCCCACCAGCCAGGCGATCGAGAAAGGCGGCGGATCCTTTCGGCGGACAGCGTCGACGGCGGCCAGGAACGTCTCGGACGTGAGGTCCTCGGCCAAGGCGGGCTGGCCGCAGCGACTGAGCACGTAGCCGTAGACACGGGGGAGCGAGAGGTCGAACAGGTCGAGCAGAGCGGCCCCGGGGTCTTGCGCCACCAGCCCCTCTTCGTTCACGTCCCTAGTGTCGTCGCTCGGAGCGTTCCTCCGACGGGTCAGGACGGATTTTCTTGCCCCATCCCCGATTCGGTGACCAGGGCGCCGATGTCCGGTGTGCCGATGCCGGTGGCCAGGTCGTAGTTCGGGGTCACCGGATAGTGGCCATTCGAGTTCTCCGGCTGGCCGACCCCGGTGATGTCATGGAAGTAGGTCGAGTAGTCCGATCGGAAGAGCGGATAGAGCGTCAGGGTGGCTGTGCCGAAGCGGGTCCCGTTGAAGCCCAC
>DATNJD010000344.1:0-8830 GCA_035604075.1 Acidimicrobiales bacterium | reverse complement strand
CGCTACCAGGTGGCCGATGTCACCCGGCCGCCCCTGCCGGGCGGCCCGGCCGACCTGATCTACACGCGCTTCCTGCTCGTCCACCTGCCCGATCCCCATGCCGCCCTCGCCGTCTGGGCCGGCCAGCTCCGCCCCGGCGGCGTGCTGGTGGTGGAGGAGCCCGAGTCCATCGAGACCGAGGACGCCGATTTCGCCCGCTACCTGGAGCTGGCGTCGATCGTGGTGGCGGGGCGCGGGGGAGACCTCTACGCCGGCCGTCTCCTGGCGGAGGCCCGGCCGGAGCCGGGTGAGGTCGTCGTGCGACGGCGGACGCCGCTCGACGTCCCCGCCGGCCTGGCCGCCACCATCTTCTCGCTCAACCTGACCACCTGGGGCGACGATCCGGCGGTGTTGGCCGTGTCCGGTCCGTCCGAGAGGTCGGAGCTGGCGGCGCGGCTCGAGCGGCGCGGCGCCGAGACGGACGGCGGGGTCATCCGGTGGTGGATGCGCCAGCTCGTCGTCGGGCGGTAGACGCCCGGGGCCGGTCACGACAGTGACGACGCCGTCCTCACCACCTGCACCTGACCGACGCCGGCATCGGCGTCGAGAACGACGTGGCTCCGGGATCCGGCGCCCGGCGACTGCATGGTCTGGACGGTGGAGAGCCCCCCGTTGTCGTGGCCGAAGACCTGCACGTCGCCGAGGCCGCTGTGGGCGACCACGCTCACCGTCGGCCCCGGCGGCACCTCGACGGTCAGCCGGCCGATGCCGACGCTGGCCGTCACGTGGGTCGTCCCCGACCGGAAGGGCACGGCCGACAAGTCGACGTTCAGATTGCCCACGGCCAGCCGGTAGTCCTTCGCCACCTGGGCGACGCTCGTCGGGTGCCACTGGGTGTTGCCGATCCCGCCCCGCAGCGGCACGCCGCTGGCCGCCTCGATGGAGAAGACGGTGGCCGTCGCCACCACCAGAACGGCCACGACCGAGAGGAGTAGGGTGAGCACCAGCCAGCGCAACCGGGACGCGGCCGTCCGGTTCCCGCCGCTGCCGGCCACGAGGCCCAGGGCGAGGACGAGGGCCACGGCGCCGAGGACGAGTCCGACCCCGCCGTCGCGGTGCGGCCACCAGGGACCGCTCGAGAAGAGGTCGGACAGGGCGATGACGCCGATCACGATGCCGATCAGGAGCACGATCAGGCTACGACGCGGGGGCCGCCGCCCCGCCCACTGCTGGGCGAGGGGATGCTCCTCGTCGTCGGCCGGGATGAGCAACCAGGCGGCCACGTAGATGAGGATTCCCGAGCCGCCGAAGAACGTCAGCACGGCGAAGGCCACCCGGATGAAGACGACGTCGATGTCGAGGTAGCGGGCCACCCCGGCGGCCACCCCCCCGAGCATCCGGTGGGCCATGTCCCGGCGCAGCCGGCGCGGCGATCCCGGTTCGTCGGGCTCGTGGCCGTCGTGGGTGCCATCACCGGTCGTGGCGCCGTCGGGGGGCCCACCCCCGGCGCCCGCCCCGGCGGACGGATCGTCACCGAGGACGATGCCGGTCGGCAGGGGTGGGTCGTCGGGAGTGGGGCTGGGGGTGAGGTTCTCGTCCATGGGGTCATCTTGGAGACGGCGCGCCCCGGGCGGTATCGGGTATCACCCCGACGCCACCCCGATGTCGGGCCCGGCGTCTCGGGGACGAACCCGGTGGTCGCGGGGATGGGCCCATGCGATCATCGACCCATCCCCGACGATCCCGTCCGCGCCGAGCGGCCTCCGCAGGTCCATCACCGACGTCCCCGCTGGCGGGTTCCCCGCCAGGAGGGGCCGCTGCGCCGGAGTACGAGCGACCGGATGGCGGGGGGCGTGGCCGGGGGGTTGTCGGCCCGTTTCGGCATCGACGCCAACGTCATCCGGCTGATCTTCGCCGTCCTCTCCCTCGGTGACGCCTCGGGTTTCGCCCTCTACCTCCTCGCCTGGCTGATCATGCCCCGCCAGGGGGAGACGGTCTCGATCGCCCGGCGTGCCCTCTCGGACCGCCGCACCCTGGCCCTCGGTTTCGCCATGGCCACCCTCCTGGGGTGTGTGCTCATCGCGCTGGTGGCGCTCGGACTCGGATTCGTCGCCAATCTCGTCTGGCCCGTGTCGGTCGGCGCCGCCGGCCTGGTGGTGGTCTGGCGCGACACATCGGACGACGAGAAGCGCTACCTCCGTGACGCCGTCGAACAGGGATCCCTGCCCGGCCTGTTCGAGCGGCGGACGAGGCGGACCCTGGTGGGGCGGGTGGTGATCGGCGCCGTCGTCGTCCTGATCGGCCTGGGCGGCCTGGTGGCCACCCGCCACCCGAACGGCGCCAGCCTGGAGGCCGTCGTCTGGGCCGCCGTCGTCGTGCTCGGCTTCCTGGTCGTCTTCGGTCCCTGGTGGCTGGCGCTCGCCCGCGATCTGGTCGTCGAGCGCCGCGAACGGGTCCGCAGCCAGGAACGCGCCGACATGGCCGCCGCCATCCACGACTCGGTCCTGCAGACGCTGGCTCTCATCCAGAGGTCGTCGACCGACCCCCGCGAGGTCACCCGCCTGGCCCGGGCCCAGGAGCGCGAGTTGCGGGCCTGGTTGTTCGACGGCCGCTCACCGGGGTCGTTCGACGCCTCCGCTGTCATCACGCTGGCCGAGGGCGTCGCCATCATCGAGCGTGACGTGGAGGAGAGCCACGGTGCCGCCGTCGACTCCGTCGTCGTCGGGGACTGCCCGCTCTCCGACGAGCTACGGGCTCTCTTGGCCGCCGGCCGCGAGGCCACCGTCAACGCCGCCGCCTGGTCGGGGGCCGACACCGTGTCGCTCTTCGCCGAGGTGGAGCCGACCCGGGTGTCGCTCTTCGTCCGCGACCGCGGCAAGGGCTTCGACCCCGGGGCGGTGGGGGAGGACCGGCGCGGCATCTCCGAGTCGATCCGGGCCCGCATGACCCGCCACGGCGGAACGGCCGACATCCGCAGCAGCCCCGGGGAGGGTACGGAGGTGGAACTCGTCATGCCCAGGTCCGACGGTCAGCCGTGAGCGCGCCCCTGCGGGTCTTCCTCGTCGACGACCACCGCCTCTTCCGCGCCGGTGTCCGCACCGAGCTCGGCCCCGAGGTCGAGGTGGTGGGTGAGGCCGACGAGGTGGCCGCCGCCATCGAACTGATCAGCGAGCGGCTGCCCGACGTCGTCCTCGTCGACGTCCACATGCCCGACGGCGGGGGCCAGGCCGTGATCGAGGCCGTGGGCCGGCTCCATCCCGACGTCCGCTTCCTCGCCCTCTCGGTGTCCGACGCGGCCGAGGACGTCATCGGCGTGATCCGGGCCGGGGCCCGCGGCTACGTGACGAAGACCATCTCGGGCGCCGAGCTCACCGGGGCCATCGTCCGCGTGGCCGACGGCGACGCCGTCTTCTCCCCCCGTCTCGCCGGCTTCGTCCTCGACGCCTTCGCCGCCGATCCGTCGGTGCCGGCCGGGGGGACGGTGACCTTCGACCCCGAGCTCGATCAGCTCACCCCGCGCGAGCGGGAGGTCCTGCGGCTCATCGCCCGCGGCTACGCCTACAAGGAGGTGGCCCGGCAGCTCTCGATCTCGATCAAGACGGTGGAGAGCCACGTCTCGGCCGTCCTGCGCAAGCTGCAGCTGTCGAGCCGCCACCAGCTCACCCGCTGGGCCTCCGAGCGCCGGCTCCTCTAGGCGCCGCCCGCCGTGAAGAAGCGGTCGAAGAGGCCGTCGACCCCGGCCCCGTGCAGGGTCATCCCCCCGTCCACCACCAGGGTCTGACCGGTGATGAAACGGGCCATGTCGGAACAGAGGAAGAGCACCACGTCGGCGATGTCCTCGGGATCGCCCACCCGTCCCATGGGTGTGGTCCGCCGGTAGCGCTCCACCTCGTCGGGGAGCCCGTCGAGCAGCGGCTTCGTCAGGTTCGTCCGGATCATCCCCGGGGCCACGGCGTTCACCCGGATCACCGGCCCGTACTCGAGGGCGGCCGAGGCCGTGAGGGCCATCACCCCGGCCTTGGCGGCCGAGTAGGGCGCCTCGCCCGCCGACGGGCGCGTGGCGCTGATCGACGACGTGTTCACCACGGCCCCGCCCCCGTTGGCCAGCAGGTGGGGGACCCCGGCCCGCATCCCGTTGAACACGCCGTGCAGGTTCAACCGGACCAGCCGGTCCCACTCGTCGGGGTCCCATCCGGCGAGCGGCGCCATCGTGCTGCCCCCGGCGTTGTTCATCAGCAGCGTCAGCCCGCCCAGCTCGCGAGCGGCGGCATCGACGGTCGCCCGCATGGCTTCGGCGTCGGTCACGTCGACCTCGAAGGCGATCCCCCCGACGGCGTCGGCCGTGGCCGTCGCCCCGACCTTGTCGATGTCGAGGACGGCCACCGCCGCCCCGTGAGCGGCGAAGCGCCGGCACACGGCGCGACCGATCCCCGATCCACCCCCGGTGATCACGGCCCGGCCGCCCTCGAGCAGCCGCCCGTCCGCCGTCACGGGATCACCGGCGTGTCACCCACCAGGGAGGACCGCAGCTCGCGCTTCAAGACCTTCCCCTGGGGATTGCGGGGAAGCGGTTCGGGAAGGAACCAGAAGTGGTTGGGCACCATGTACGAGGCCAGCCGCTCACGGGCGAAGCGGCCGAGCTCCTCGGCCGTCACCGTCGTGCCGGGCCGCAGCACGATGGCGGCGCCCACCTCTTCGCCCAGCACCGGGTGGGGCACGCCGATGACGGCGCAGTCGGCCACGGCCGGATGCTCGAACAGAGCGGCCTCGACCTCCACCGAGTAGACGTTTTCGCCCCCGCGGATGACCATGTCCTTGGCCCGGTCGACGATGTGGACGAAGCCCTCCTCGTCCACCCGGGCGATGTCACCGGAATGGAGCCAGCCCCGGGTGAACGAGGCGGCGGTGGCCTCGGGCTTGTTCCAGTAGCCGCGCACGATGTTGGGCCCCTTGATCCACAGCTCGCCCACCACCTCGGGGCCCGAAGGCAGCGTCGCGCCGGGTTCCTCGCCCTCGTAACCGTCGGGCACGACGGCGACGTCGCACACGGGGACGGGCGGACCCACGCTGTCGGGCTTGCGGACGTAGTCGTCGCCCACGTTCATGGTCGTGACCGAGGACGTCTCGGTCAGCCCGTAGCCGTTGGAAGGCGATCCCACGGGGAAGTGCTCCTTGATCCGCCGCACCAGGTCGGGCGGGGCCGGGGCCCCGCCGTAGGCCACCGAACGCACCGACGAGGTGTCGCGCCGGGCGAAGTCGGGCGAGTCGATCACCTGCATGGCCATGGCAGGGACCCCGCCGAAGGTGGTGATCCGCTCCCGCTCGATCAGCTCCAGGGCCCTCTCGGGGTTCCAGTGGTGCATCATCACCAGCTTGTTCCCCGCGGCGGTGTTGGCCACCAGGATGGAGTGGCACCCGGTGGCGTGGAAGAGAGGCACCGACAACAGATAGGCATTGCCGTCCACGCCGCCCCCCTCGCCCTGCGGTGTCGCGCCGTCGGGGGTCGAGTCGTCCGGTGTCGGGGCGCGCCGGATCTGAGCCCGGGCGTTCAGGAAGTACAGGCTCATCAGGTTGGTGGCCATGTTCCGGTGGGTGCCGACGGCGCCCTTCGGCTTCCCCGTCGTCCCCGACGTGTAGAAGATGGTGGCGTCGTCCTCGGGGTCGATCGCCACGTCGGGCAGCGCCAACGTCGAGGCGGCGGCGCCGGTGTCGCCGACCAGGTCGGAGAAGCCGACGACGGGCACGGCGAAACCGCTCACATCGCCGATCGGGCTCCGGTCCTCATGGGTGACGACCACGCCCCGCAGCTGCGGCAGGGCGGCGAGATGGGGGCGCAGACGGGCCAGCCGCTCGCTGTCGACGAAGGCCACGGCCGTGCCCGAGTCATGCAGCCCGTACTCGAGCTCGGTTCCCGTCCACCACGCGTTCAGCGGGACGACCACGCCGCCGCCGGCGGCCGACGCCCAGAAGGCCATGGCCCACTCGGGCAGGTTCCGCATGACGATGGAGACCCGGTCTCCCTTCTCCACCCCGAAACGGTCCTGCAGGGCCCCCGCCAGCAGAGCCGAGACGCGGTAGTTCTCCTCGAACGTCGTCCGTTCGTCCTCGTAGACCAGATAGTCCTGGTCGCCGTGGCTGCGCGAGAGCTCGAGGACAGCCCGCAGGCCGGCCGGCGCGTTCTTCCAGATCCGGGTGACGACGCCGCGGATCTCGACTTCCTGCATCTCGAACATCTGGCCGGCGGCCGTGAGGGTGCGGTTCGCCTCCTCGATCGACGTGGGCGCCGTACTCGGCATGGATTTCCTTTCGGTTCAGTCGGCCAATCTCCGGGTGGCGGCCGGCCGACGGCGGCGCCAGGCCTCGGACACCCACGGAGGCGTCCACCCCCGGTCCTCGGGATCGAGGGTCACACCGGGGCCGACCACGTCGTCGATCCGGTCGAGCGTCTCGTCGGACAGGGCGACGTCGACGGCGCCCAGGGCGTCGGTCATCTGCTCCATCGTCCGGGGCCCGATGATGGCCGAGGTCACCGCCGGGTGGGTGAGCGAGAAGGCCAGGGCCATATGGCTGAGCGACACGCCGGCGTCCTCGGCCACGGGGACGAGCGCCTCGATAGCCTCGAGCTTGGCCGTCACCTGCGGGCGTTTCGGGTCATAGCGCGACGGCATCCGGCTGGCCCGTCCGCCTTCGGGCAGGGGAGCGTCCTTGCGGTAGCGGCCCGTCAGCCATCCGCCGTTCAGGGGGCTCCACACGATCACGCCCATCCCGTAGCGCTGACAGGTGGGCAGGACTTCCGTCTCGATCCCCCGGGCCATGATCGAGTACGGGGGCTGCTCGCATTCGAAGCGCTCCCGGTGGCGACGCTCGGCCACCCACTGGGCCTCCACGATCAGGTCGCCGGGAAAGGTGGAGGAGCCGATGGCCCGGACCTTGCCCTGGTGCACGAGGTCGGAAAGCGCTCCCAGGGTGTCGTCGATGTCACACGTCGGATCGGGCCGGTGGACCTGGTAGAGATCGATCCAGTCGGTCCGCAAGCGGCGCAGGCTGTTCTCGACCTCCCGCACGATCCAGCGACGCGAGTTCCCGGTCATGTTGGCGTCGGCCCCCATGGGGGCGTGGAATTTCGTGGCAAGTACCACGTTGTCGCGCCGACCTCCCGCCAGGGCCTTGGCCACGATCTCCTCCGACTCCCCGGCCGAGTAGACGTCGGCGGTGTCCACGAAGTTGATCCCGGCGTCGAGGGCGCTGTGGATGATCCGGACACAGTCGTCGTGATCCGTGTTCCCCCACGCTCCGAACATCATGGCCCCCAGACACAGCGGCGACACGTGGATGCCGGTATGACCCAACGTACGAAGTCTCATGACCGTCCTCTTTCTCGATTTTCTCTATATCTTCTCGATCTTCTCGATCTTCTCGATCTTCTCGATATGTGGTCCCGACGGTTCTGTTCACGGGGCCTTGGCCGTCACGAAGATGGCGGCGCGGTAGTAGGCGAGCTCGGCCAGCGACTCCTTGATGTCGTCCAGGGCCCGGTGGGTCGTCCCCTTCTCCGGAGCGCCGGCGTAGGCCTCGGGAAACCACCGCCGACACAGCTCCTTCACGGTGGAGACGTCGACCGACCGGTAGTGCAGCCAGTTCTCGATGTCGGGCAGCTGGGCGTCGAGGAAGCGACGGTCGGTGCCGATCGAGTTCCCGCACAGCGGGACGGTGCCCTTCTCGGGGACGTGGGCCTTGATGAACTCGAGCGTCTGGGCGCCGGCGTCGGCCAGGCTGAGAGTGGACGCTTCCATGGCCTTGAGCAGCCCCGACTTCGTGTGCATCCTCCGGACGAACTCGTCCATGGCCGCCAGGGCGTCGGCGCCGGCGTGGACGACCAGGTCGGGGCCCTCGGCCACCACGTTCAGGTCGTCGTCGGTGACCAGGGTAGCGATCTCCACGATGGTGTGGCGCGCCGGGTCGAGGCCGGTCATCTCGAGGTCCATCCAGACGAGCACGAGGCGACTCTAACGGCTCCCCTCTAACGGCTCTCCGAGACCCCACCCCGGCCCCTCGGGCGGGGCCGGGCACCGGCCGGGTAGGGTCGCTGCCGTGCTCGAGGTACCGCTCGTCCGGCTCGACCCCGACCTGCCCGTCCCTTCCTACGCACACCACGGTGACGCCGGCGCCGACCTCTACGCGCGTGAGGACGTCATCCTGGAAGCGGCCGGGGGCCGGGCCCTCGTCCCCACCGGCGTGGCCATGGCCCTGCCGCCGGGATATGCCGGCTTCGTCCTCCCCCGAAGCGGGCTCGCCCTTCGCCACGGGGTCACCTGCCTCAACACGCCGGGCCTGATAGACGCCGGGTACCGCGACGAGCTGCGCATCCTGCTCGTCAACACCGATCCCTCCCTGCCCTACGAGGTGAGACGGGGCGACCGGATCGCACAGCTGGTGATCCAATCGGTGGAGGAGGCGAAGTTCTCCGAGACGGACCACGGGCAACTCCCCGCCAGCACCCGGGGCATCGGCGGTTTCGGACACACGGGCCGGTAGGGCACCGGCCCGTCAGGATCGATTCTCGGTGGAACGTCTGAGCGGTCTCGATGCCAGCTTCCTGGCCATGGAGACCTCGACCATGCGGCTGCACGTCTCGGCCGTGATGGTCTTCGAAGCACGGTCGCCGGCCGACACAGCGGCACGGTCCTTCGAACGGGTCCGTGACGTCGTCTCCGACCGGCTCCACCTGGTACCGCCGCTGCGCCGGCGCGCCGTGCGTGTGCCTTTCGGCCTCCACCACCCGGTGTGGGTGGAGGACCCCGAATTCGACCTCGACTACCACCTGCGCCGTGCCCATCTGCCCGCCCCGGGG
>DATNJD010000343.1:0-3340 GCA_035604075.1 Acidimicrobiales bacterium | reverse complement strand
GCGCCAACGCCATCCTGGGCGTGTCGCTGGCCGTGGCCCGGTCCGCCGCCGACGAGCTCGGCCTGCCGCTGTACCGGTACGCGGGGGGCGTGAACGCCCACGTGCTGCCGGTGCCGATGATGAACGTGGTGAACGGCGGTGTGCACGCCGACAATTCGATCGACCTGCAGGAGTTCATGGTCGTCCCCGTCGGCGCGGCGTCGTTCTCCGAGGCGCTTCGGTGGGGGGTCGAGACGTACCACACGCTGGCCCGGGTGCTGCGCTCCCGGGGCCTGTCCACGGCCGTGGGGGACGAAGGCGGCTTCGCCCCCGATCTCCCGTCGAACGAGAACGCCGTCGAGGTGCTCGTCGAGGCCATCGAGGCCGCGGGCCGGACGCCGGGCGACGAGATGGCCATCGCCCTCGACCCGGCGACCAGCGAGTTGTGGAAGGACGGGTCCTACCACCTGAACGGCGAGGGCCGGCAGCTCTCGTCGTCCGAGATGGTCGACTACTGGGTCGACCTGTGTGGCCGGTACCCGATCGTCTCCATCGAGGACGGGATGGCCGAAGACGACTGGGACGGCTGGGTGGCGCTGACCGATGCCGTCGGCGACCGGGTGCAGCTGGTGGGTGACGACGTCTTCGTGACCAATCGGGCCCGGCTGGAAAAGGGGATCGCTCTGGGGGTGGCCAACGCCATCTTGGTGAAGGTCAACCAGATCGGGACGATCACGGAAACTCTCGACACCATGGACTGCGCCGGTCGGGCCGGCTACCGCTGCGTGATGTCGCACCGTTCGGGCGAGACCGAGGACACGACCATCGCCGACCTGGCGGTGGCCACCAACTGCGGACTGATCAAGACGGGGGCGCCGGCCCGTTCCGATCGCGTGGCCAAGTACAACCAACTCCTGCGGATCGAGGAGGACCTCGGCGAGTCGGCCACCTATCTCGGCGCCGCCGCGTTGGCCACGGTCAAAGCGGGAGACCGCTCCCGGCCATGACGCTTCTCCCGAGAGCGGGCGCCCACAGGCGTCGGCGTCGGCGCCGGCGGTCGTCGGCCCCCACGCCGACACCGACACGGCCGTTCACGCGGCGATCACTGCGGCCATCGACGCGGCCGTCGTCGAGGTCACTCTCGGTCGTCCGAGCCGTGACGCGCCTTCGACTATTCGGGCGTCATCGTGTCGAACAGAACCCCGTCGAGCGCCGGCGGGCCCGGGCCGTCCTTCTGGCCGCCATGCTGTTCGCCTTTGTCGTCGTCTTCGTCACGCTGCCCTGGTCGGTGCTCGCCTCGCAGCACCAACAGCTGACGTCGGACGCCACTCAGGTGAAGCAGCTCCAAGCCGAGAACCGGGCCCTCGGCGACGAGGCCGGTCAGCTGGCCGATCCCGCCGCCGCAGCCGGCCTGGCCCGGCAGGACTACGGACTGGTGCGTCCCGGCCAGAGGGCCTACGACATCCTGCCGCCGGCGGGATCAGGCTCGTCCGCCGTCTCCGATGCCGGTCACGTCCCGCTCGACCAGGCGCCGGTCGTGCCCGGGTCGCGCCGCAGCGAGGAGCTGCTGGGTGCCGGCAGCGTGATTTCCTCGGCCCCGGCCCGAACGTCGGCGAGCCAGACGTCGGGCGAGCGGTCGCTGTCGGACGGCGGTGCCCCGGCGAGCGCCCCCCGGGGCCCCGGCGGCTTCTGGTCGAGGGTGGGGCACACCCTGGAGTTCTGGAGCTGACCGAACCCGTCGAGGACCCGGTCAGCGCGTCGGACCGGGACGCCGTCACCCGCCTGCTCGGGCGGATCCCCACGGGTGCGTTCGCCGTGGCCGTCCGCGGCCCCGACGGTGGGCCGGCCGTGATCGTGAACGCGCCGCTTCTCGACGACGGCACTCCCATGCCCACGCGTTTCTGGTTGGTCGACGCGCGGCTCCGCGACGCCGTCAGTCGGCTCGAAGCCGCCGGGGGAGTGCGCCAAGCGGAGGCGGCCATTGCGCCCGACGCCATCGCCGCCGCCCACGAGCGCTACGCATCGGCGCGAGATCGGGCCATCGCACCGGGTCACACGGGCCCGCGGCCCTCGGGCGGGGTGGGAGGGACGCGCCAGGGGGTGAAATGCCTTCACGCCCATCTGGCCTGGTTCCTTGTTGGCGGCGACGATCCGGTGGGGCGATGGGTGGTCGACCGGCTGGCCCTCGACACCGCGGCGTATGTGGTAGAGCGGGGGTATGGCCGATGACGCCGATGGACTCGCCGCCCTCGACTGCGGGACGAATTCCACCCGCCTGTTGATCGTCGACGGGCGGGGCGTGCCGCTCGTGCGCGAGATGCGGATCACCCGATTGGGCGAGGGTGTGGACGCCACGCAGAAGCTCTCGGCCGATGCCATGGCGCGGACGGTCTCGGTCCTGCGCGACTACAAGCGCTTGATGGACGACTTCGCGGTGGTGCGGGCCCGGCTGGTCGCCACTTCCGCCGCACGCGATGCCGTGAATGCCGACGAGTTCCTCACGGCCGCCGAGGAGGCCACCGCCGTGCGTCCCGAGTTGCTCAGTGGCCAGGAAGAGGGCCAGCTCTCTTTCGTCGGCGCCACCGCCTCCCTGCCCGAAGGCGACCGGGGGTCCCAGGTGCTGGTGGTGGACATCGGCGGTGGGTCGACCGAGCTGGTGATTGGCCGGACACCGGAGGGACCCGGCCCGGTCACCTCCACGGCCGTGACGGTGAAGGCCGTGTCGCTCGACATCGGCTGCGTGCGTCTGAGCGAGCGGTTCTTCCACCACGACCCGCCCCTGGTGGAGGAACTGGCCGAGGCGCGTGGGGTGGTCGAGGCCGAGGTGGGACGGGCCCGGCAAGAGCTCCCGCCGGCGGAGGCCGACGCCACCCTGATCGGACTGGCGGGAACGGTGTCGACCTTGGCGGCTTTGAACCTTCAGCTCGACCACTACGAACGGGCCCGGATCCACCACGCCCGTCTCACCAGAGACCAGGTGGAGGTGTGGCTCCACACCCTGGCCACGGAAGACCGCCGGGCTCGTCTGCGTCGGCCCGGGATGGTCGAGGGACGGGCGGACGTGATCGTGGGCGGTGTGCTCATGCTCGCCAGCGTGATGGCCGGCTTCGACAAGACGGCGTGCCTGGTGTCGGAGGACGACATCCTCGACGGGATCGTGGCCAGCCTGCGGGCACCCCACAACGGCGCGGACTCAGGTCTTCAGCAGTAGGGCTCCCGGGGCGGCCACGACAGGGAGAAGTCCTCGATATCGAGGGTGAGGTTCGGGTTGTAGGCGGGATCGTGGAGCAAGCTGTCCCCCCAGCGGCCCTTGATGTACTGAATCTCCTTGGCGAACTCGTGTACCCGGAAGCCCACGTCG
>DATNJD010000342.1:0-3716 GCA_035604075.1 Acidimicrobiales bacterium | reverse complement strand
CTCTGGATCGTCCTGGCCGTGGTCGTCCTCCTGGTGATCGCCGTGTCCTCGGCCACCTTGGTACGGCGTTCGGCTTCCCGCGGCCGCTCCTCCGCTGCCTCGCCCCCGGCCGTCCGCACGCCGCCACCGGCGTCACCTCCTGCTCGACCGCCTTCCCCTCCTCGGCCAGCCGCCCCCTCGTCGGCGCCGCCGGCCCCACCCGTCTCCCCGGGGGCACCCGCCGCCGGCGCCGAGGTGGCACTCCCGCCGGTCGCACCATCGGACGATGGGCCTGTGCCCGTCGGGGGCAGCACCGACGTCGTGGCACCGGCCGACCTGCGCGACCGGATGGGCAAGACCCGAGGGCTGTTGTCGGGGTACGTCCGGGCTCTGCGCGGCAGGGGGTCGGTCGACGACCAGACCTGGGACGACCTCGAAGAAGCCCTTCTCCGGGCCGATGTGGGGACGTCCACCACAACCGCCTTGCTCGACGATCTCCGGGAGCGCACCCGCCGGGGTGAATTGCGGGGACCCGACGCCGTGGTCGCGGCGCTCCGGGAGGCACTGCGAGAGACACTGGCGGGAACCGGAGACATCGGTCTCGCCATCGAAGACGGTGTCACCAATGTCTGGCTCTTCGTCGGTGTGAACGGCGTGGGGAAGACCACCACGATCGGCAAGATCGCTCGGCAGCAGTCGGCCCAGGGCCGCACGTTGCTGCTGGCCGCCGGTGACACCTTCCGGGCGGCGGCCGCCGAACAGCTCGAGATCTGGGCCACCCGGGCGGGCGTCGGCGTCGTGCGGGGGGCCGAGGGCAGCGATCCGAGCGCCGTCGTCTTCGACGCCGTCCAGCGGGCGTCGGCGCGGGGTCAGGCGCTGGTCCTGGCCGACACCGCCGGACGGCTCCACACCAAGGTCAACCTGGTGGAGGAGCTGAAGAAGATCCGTCGGGTGGCCGATCGCCCCCCGGGCCGGGTAACCGAGGTTCTCCTCGTCCTCGACGCCACCACGGGGCAGAACGGGGTGACCCAGGCCCGGCAGTTCCTCGACGCCGTCGGCGTCACCGGTGTGGTGCTGACCAAGCTCGACGGGACGGCCAAGGGTGGGATCGTGGTGGCCATCCAGCGCGAGCTCGGCCTGCCCGTGAAGTTGGTCGGCATCGGGGAAGGGCCCGACGATCTCATCGCGTTCGACGCCGACCGGTTCGTGGATGCTCTCTTCGAGTGACGCCGACGCCCCGGGGCCCTCGTGGCCGACCGCGGGTCGGGACGCTCCGGCGCCTCCGGTAACCTGAGCAGCCGCATGTTCGAGACCCTCTCCGACCGCCTCGAAGGGATTTTCGGCCGCCTGAGGAGCCGGGGCCGGCTCAGCGACGAGGACGTCGACGGTGCGCTGCGTGAGATCCGTACGGCCCTTCTCGACGCCGACGTCGATGTCCGGGTGGCCCGGACGTTCGTGGACGGGATCCGCCTACGGCTCGTCGGCCAGGACCTTTCCAGGAGCCTCAGTCCCGGCCAGCAGGTCATCAAGGCCGTCCATGAGGAACTCATCGGTATCCTCGGGGGCGAGACCCTGCGGATCAGTTACGCCTCGGCGCCGCCGACGGTCGTCCTTCTGGCCGGTCTCCAGGGTTCGGGCAAGACGACGACATCGGCGAAATTGGCACGCTGGTTCCGCCAGCAGGGGCGCAACCCCATGCTCGTCGGGGCCGACCTCCAGCGCCCGGCCGCGGTGGAGCAACTACGGATACTGGGTGAGCAAGCCGGCGTGCCCGTCTTCAGCGAGGCCACGGACCCCGTGACGGTGGCCACCGCCGGACTGAACGAAGCGCGGCGCCTCGGTCGTGACGTCCTCGTGGTGGACACGGCGGGACGGCTCGCCATCGACCAGGACCTGATGGACGAGGTCCGTCGCATCTCCGACGCCGTGAGTCCGCATTTCACGTTCCTCGTCATCGACGCCATGACCGGTCAGGACGCGGTGGCGACGGCCGAAGCGTTCCACGAGACGCTCGACCTCGACGGCGTCATCCTCACCAAGCTCGATGGCGATGCCCGGGGCGGCGCGGCGTTGAGCGTCAAAGAGGTCGTCGGGAAGCCGATCGCCTTCGCCTCCACCGGCGAGCGGCTGGCTGATTTCGATCAGTTCCATCCCGACCGCATGGCCAGCCGGATCCTCGGCATGGGCGATGTCCTGAGTCTCATCGAACAAGCCGAGCGCGAGTTCGACAGCGATGTCACCCAACGGGGGGCCGAGCGCCTCCTCGAAGGTCGCTTCACGCTCGAAGACTTTCTCTCGCAATTGCAGCAAGTGAAGAAGCTCGGATCTCTGGGGGGCATCCTGTCGCTCCTCCCGGGCGTGCCCAAGGAGCTCAAGAATGCGGGCGCCACCGTCGACGACGGCCAGATCACCCAGGTGGAGGCCATCATCCAGTCCATGACCCGCAAGGAACGGGCCGATCCTGCCGTCATCGACGGGGGCCGCCGCCGGCGGATCGCCACCGGCAGCGGGACCTCGATTCAGGACGTCAATCAGCTCTTGCGCCAGTTCAAAGACGCCCAGCAGCTGATGAAGTCGCCGGGGATGCTGGGCGGGATGCTCGGGGGTCGTGGCGGGAAGTCGGCGCCGCTGCTCTCCGAGCAGATGGGCGATCTGGCCGCGCTCGCACCGGGGGGAGCCGACGCCTTCGATGAATTGGGCATGGTCCCAGGGGGGTCCCCGCCCCTGCGGGTCCCGGGCGGTGGGGGCACCAAGGGCTCGAAGGGCGGCAAGAAGAAGAAGGGTGGCCGGGTCACCCCGAAAGCCGGTGGCAAGGGTCGATAGGGCCTCGACAGGGCCCCCCGGAGGCTCTTTTCGCCGCCCGGGCCCGCCACGGGTCACAATGGAAGGTCGGCACCTCCAGGGTGCGTGACGCTCACAGGAAGATCAGGAGAGTCAAATAGTGGCCGTAAAGCTCCGTCTGATGCGGATGGGCAAGAAGAAGCAACCGACCTACCGCGTGGTGGCGGCCGACAGCCGGTCGCCGCGCGACGGCCGGTTCATCGAGATCGTCGGCACCTACGCGCCGCGGGGCAAGTCGGCCGCCGAGCCCGACGCCATCGTCGAGATCGACAACGCCAAGGCGCTCAAGTGGTTGCGTCAGGGGGCCACGCCCACCGAGAGAGTGGAAAAGCTCCTTCGCACCTCCGGTGCCTGGGACGAGTACCGTCCGGCGGAGGCCAAGTGAGCGACCAAGATTACAACGACGCCAGTGCCGGCAACGCGGTGGACGACATCGATGACATGAACGACATCAATGTGGCGGACGACATGGCAGGCAACCGGGTCGAGGGGGGAACGGCGCGCGCCGTCCTCGACTACATCACGCGATCGATCGCCACCGACCCCGACGCCGTCGTCCTCGAAGCCGACGACTCGGGGCGTACCGTGCGCTTTCGCATCCATGTCGCCCAGCGGGACATGGGCAGGATGATCGGGCGACGGGGGCGGGTGGCCCAAGCCATAAGGACGCTCGTGCGCGTGGCCGGATCGCGGGACGGGGTGGAGACAAACGTCGACTTCGTCGACGACTGACGACCCTGGCCGTCATCGTGTCCCGGCGGGGACTGATGACGGACTGCTCGAGGTAGGGCGCGTCGTGCGACCTCACGGGCTCGCCGGCGAGGTCGTGGTCGACTTCGTCAGCAACCGCACCGAACGTTCCATGCCCGGGTCGGTCTTCATGACCGATGCCGGCG
>DATNJD010000341.1:0-3891 GCA_035604075.1 Acidimicrobiales bacterium | reverse complement strand
ACCGGGTGGGAGCTCTTCTGCTTCCTCTCGCAGCCCCGGACGCGGTACCCGACGTTGAGCGCTCTCCTTGACAGCCTCGATTCCACCCGGGTGGGCAAGGCCGTGGCCTTCGGCGCCTGGCTGGCCCTTGGTTTCCTTCTGGTGACCCGGTGAGCGGCCGGCACGCGATCCTGGTCGTCTGGGGGCTTCTCGGAGCCGGCGTCGTGCTGGCGCAGACGGCGGCGCTGGTGTCCAAGGGTCGCTTCCCGGGGCTCGGGACCGTTGTCCGCCGTCTCACCTACCGCCCCGTCGGGCGGAGCCTTCTCGTTCTCGCCTGGATGTGGCTCGGGTGGCATGCCTTTGCCCGATGAGACCGAGGGCGCCGGCGCCGCGGGCTCGTCGCTGATTCGGTTTTCTTTCCACGCCGGTCAACCAAACGAGCCCCGGCGCCCCTTTACTGGGTGGTGACGGTGGACGACGGCTACGACGACTTCTTCCGGCTGGTGCTACCCCGGGCCGTGTCGGTGGCCCGGCGGGTGACCGGTGATCGGGCCTCGGCCGAAGATGCCGCCGTCGAGGCCCTGGCCCGCGCCCATCTGCACTGGGCGCGTGTCGGTGCTCTGCCGTGGCGCGAGGCCTGGGTCCTGCGGGTCGCCAGTCGGGAGGCCCTGAGACAGCTGCCGAAAACCCCGGCGTTCGTGTCCAGGCCGGTGGCCGGCGACGAGTCCGAATCCGTCGCTCTGCGACAGGCCCTGGTGGCCGCCCTGCGGCGATTGCCCAAGCGGCAACGCGAGGCCGTGGCCCTTCGCTATCTGGCCGACCTGTCCGAATCGGACGTCGGACTCGCTCTCGGCATCGGCCAGGGAACGGTGAAGACCCATCTACATCGGGGACTGGCCGCCATGCGGATTCTCATGGGACGTGAATTCAAGGAGGAAGACCTTGTCCACCTCGGGCTTTGAATCGCCTTTCGACGCCGCCGCCGTGGAGGCGCTGCTGGACCGGGCGAAGAATCGCAGCGCCCAGCTCAGACGGCGTCGGTTCCTGATGTTCGCCGGCGCGCCGCCGCGCCGGACGACGCGATCGGACCCACCCCGGACCGTCGAGAGGACGCCGCCGCCCCCCCCTCGCCGGTTCTCGCCCTCGGTCATGGCTCTCGGGGGCGGGGGTGTGGTGGTGGCGGTGGTCATCGCCATCGTCCTCGCCAACGTGACCGGTGGTGGGCCGCTCGCCCGGCTACGAAGCGGCGCGCAGCCCCCGGCGTCGGCGTCCGCCACCGCCACGGTGTTGAGCGAGATCACGGCCGTCACGCCGCAGGAAGCGAGCGCCGTGAGCCTCGACGCCGAGGCCATCGCCCCGCCGTCGGTCACGACCGGCCAGCCCCCTCTCACGATCGGTGGCAAACCCGGCGTCGTGTTCATCGGCGGCGAATTCTGTCCCTACTGCGCCGCCGAGCGATGGCCCATCATCATGGCCTTCAGCCGGTTCGGCACCTTCAGCGGCCTGACCGAGATCTCCTCGTCACCCTGGGACAGCGATCCCAGCACGGCGACGTTCTCGTTCCACGGGGCGACCTACTCGAGCCCGGCTCTCACCTTGGACGCTGTCGAGTACGAATCGAACGACACCCACGGCCTCGGGACGAGGACGATCCTGCAGCCGCTGTCGCCGCTCGAGGCACAGGTGTGGAAGACCTACGACAACAACCCTGGTTTCCCCTTCCTCGACATCGGGAACAAGGTGCTCGTCCTGAGCCCGAGTTTCGACCCGACCTATATGGCCGGGCTCAACCAGGCAGACATCGCCTCCAAGCTCTCCAATCCGGACGACCCCTTGACCCAGCGCATCGTGGGCACGGCCAACTACATCACGGCCGCCATCTGCTCCATCCTCGGGCCGTCGGCGTCGGCCGCGTCCCCGTGGTGCAGTCAGCCGGTGATCATGCAGGCGGCCTTGGCTATGGGACTGCCGTAGCGATAGGACTGCTGTAGGGCTACTCCTGGTCGGTGGGCCTGATCAGGATCTCGTTGATGGCGACGTGACGCGGCCGGGTGACGATGTAGGTGACGGCGTCGGCGATGTCGTTCGCCTCCATGCGCTCGACGCCGGCGAAGCGCGAGCGCATGGTCTCGAGCACCTCGGGCCGGTTGTGGCTGGCCAGCTCGGTGGAGGTGGCCCCCGGTTCCACCAGGGAGATGCGGACGTGGCGGGTGGTGACCTCCTGGCGGAGCGCTTCGCTGAAAGCGCCGACGCCATGCTTGGTGAGGTTGTAGACGCCGCTGCCGCTTCTCGGTACCCGGCCCGCCACCGAGCTGATGTTCACCATGTCGGCCACGCGGCGCGGACCGTCCTCGGCCGCGGCCAGCAGGTGGGGGAGCGCGGCGTGGGCGCAATACAGCAGACCCAGGACGTTGAGCTCCACCATCCGTTGCCACTCGGACACCGGAGCGCCGACCACCGGGCCGAGGAGCATCACGCCGGCGTTGTTGACCAGGGTGTCGAGGCGGCCCAACTCGGCCACCGTGCGTGCCACGGCGTCGATCGCCTGCTGTTCGTCGGTGACGTCGGCTTCGAGCACCACGGCGGTGCCGCCCCGCCCAGCGATGTCGGCCGCCAGTGTCTCGAGACGGTCCTTGCGACGGGCCACGAGCGCCACGGCGGCGCCCTGTCCCGCCAGCATGGCGGCCGACGCCGCGCCGATCCCGCTCGACGCTCCGGTCACGAGGGCCACTGTGCCGTTGAGTATCTCGGCGCCCTTGAGTATCTCGGCGCCCTTGAGTGTGTCTGTCATGGCCGGAGCCTATGTCCGGTCGAGGACCTCCGACGCCGCCCGCTCGCCGGAGCGGACGGCTCCGTCGATGGCGCCGTGCGACGTGGTCGAGGTCTCCGTCCCCGCCCAGTGCACCCGGCCGAACGGCTGACGCAGGAGGGGGCCGAAACGGGTGAGGACCCGGGGCGGGAAGTGGGCCATGGAACATCCCTTCGTCCACTCCTCGGTCCACCACGCCGTCTCGATGAATTCGTGCGGGGAACCCGCCCTGTCGCCGAAGCGCGCCGACAGGGCGCCGAGGACGGCCCGGCGCCTCTCGGCCGGATCGAGACCGGCGGCCCGCTCCGCCACGGGGCCGAAGGTGAACGACGCCAGGACGCCCGGGGATCCCGATGCCGGGGTGGCGTCCAGGGTCACCTCGGCCGTGGACCCCGGCTCGGCGCTCTGGCCACTGAAGCCGTCGTTCCGCCAAAAGGGCTCGTCGTAGACGATCAGGGTCTTCGACTCCGGGCCGGCGACGGCCTTCTCGTAGAGCGTCCGGCGGTCGTCGGGGAGGGGGGGATCGAAGGTGATGCCGAGGGCGAGGGCGGGGGGGACGGTGACGACGGCATGGCGGGCCGACACCGACACGCCCTCAGCCTCGACGGTGACCTTGTCGTCGGCCTGGGTGATGGCACGCGCCGGCGCCTCGAGGTGGACGGCGTCCCCGAGAACGGCGGCCATGCGGTCGGCCACCAGGCCCGCGCCCCCCTCGAACATGTTCTCCTGGGCCCCGCCCGTGATGGAGAAGAGGGCGTTGATGCTTCCGTGGGCCCGCACCAGGAAGAGCAGGTGGAGAAACGACGTGTCATTCAGATCGCCGGTGAACAACCCGCGCACGGCCATCTCGAACAGGTCGCGGCCGGCGGCGGTCCGGATCCGTGACCGCTCGAGCCACCACGCCACCGTGCGGGCGTCCCACTCCTCGGCCCGCCGGGCTGTCCACGGGGCGTCGAGGGGCACTCGTTTGGACATTCGGTCGATCCGGGCCTGGTTCAGCGCGATGGTGAGCACGGCCAGGGGGCTGATCTTGGGGATGAGTCCCTTGTAGGGGCGTATCCGGCCGTCGTGGACGAGGAGGTGGGAACCCTTCACCCACGTCT
>DATNJD010000340.1:0-3586 GCA_035604075.1 Acidimicrobiales bacterium | reverse complement strand
CCTCGTCGTCCGTGCACCATCCGACTCCCTCGAGGGCTCGGTCGATGGCGGCGATGACCGGCGCCGGGTCGGTGGTCGGCCAGTCGTCGCTGCAGGGTCGGGCTGCACACAGATAGTCGAGACCGCCGTCCTCGAGCCTGTCCCACTGGGAATGCAGATTCCAGGCGATGGCGGCGAGATCGGTGTGCCGCAATCCGAGAGTGAATCCGAGGACGAGGGCACGCTCGGCGTCCGGATCGTCGAGCAGCGAGTCGGCGAACCGTGTCCAGCGCGCGTCGAAGTCAGCGGTGTCGGCCGTGTCGTCGAGTACCTCGAATCCCGGTGGAAGACCGGCATCCACGCACTGCTCCAGCAGGATCCTTTGGGCGAATGAGTGCAACGTGCAGATGGCCGCATCGTCGACCTCGCCGCCGGCCTCGACCATCATCGGGTCTCCGTCGAGCACGGCTGCCTCGATGGCGCTTCGGACGTGTTCGCGCAGCTCGGCTGCGGACGCCTCGGTGAACGTGATGGCCGCGATCTCGCGCAGTGACGCCGTCCCGGAGCGGACGAGCTCGACGATGCGGCCCACCAGAGCTGTGGTCTTGCCCGTGCCCGCACCGGCGACCACCATCAGGTTGGCGGCGAGATCGCCCGCGATGCGGCTCCGGGCGTCGTGGTCGATCACCGGTTGCGTCTTCATGGGCGCGGCGCGGTGTCGGGGTCGACGAAACGCTTGACCACGGCGCCACCCAATCCGTCGGGCACCTCACCGTTCACCAGGTTGACGACTCCGCGCAGCTCGGGCTGGTTGTACTTCCGGCCCCACTGCCGATCGCGCGCCGTCGAGCAGATCGAGTCGAAATCACACCCCATGCAATTGGAGAAAGTGCGGAAGGCCGGGGCCCCGGGGACACCGGGAAAGCACCCGTCCTCGACACCGTCGGCGATGAGCCGCACCACCTGGCGGAAACGCGCCTCGACGGCGGGGGTGACCACGAGATGGAAGCACGGGGCGCTTCGCTCACCGGACAGAAGCCAGTACCGGGCATGGACGGGACTGGGACTGCCGAAACGCTCCGACGCGGCCATGGCGTAGAGCGGTAATTGCAGCAGCTTGCCCGCCGCCACGGGGTCCCGGGTGAGTTCGGCCAGTCGCGTCTGCTTCCCCGTCTTGTAATCGGACACCATCAGCTGTCCACCGGCGGTCCGGTCCACGCGGTCCACGCTTCCCTGAAAGGCCACGGCGCGACCGTCGTCGAGGACCACGGTGACCGGAGGTCCGGCGTCGTCGTCGTCACCGCCGAATGCGAGCTCGGCGGCGATGGGCGCGATCCGACCTTCCTCGGCATGAAAGCGCGTCAGGTCGCGAACGATGGCCGACCGGTCCATGCGCCACAGCAGGGGCTTGCCCACCAGACCGCCCGCCTCCGCCACGTCGAGGTGCTCGGCCGCAATCGAGAGCAGCCGCTCGAGCGAACGGGCCGCTCCGCTCACCCGTTCGGCGACGTAGGCCTCGAGGATGGCGTGGACGAGGCTGCCGCGCGTGATCGGTTCGATGCGCCAGAGTTCCTCCGGTCGGACGCGCTCCGAAACATGCAGGACCCGGTCGAGGAGATAGCGCCGCGGACACTTGGCGTATGTTTCGAATCGCGTCGCTGACACCGGCTTGCCCGGGTCGAACGCCGGGACGCGCCCGGGGCCGACGAAACCGTCGAAGCGGGTGAAGCGCGCGTCGGACCGAGCCTCGGCGGCCGCCAGGCCGCGGGACAGGCGCCCGGCTCCCACGACGGGTGCCCGCGTGGGATGGCCCCCGCCACGGACCCAATGATCGAGCTCGCGCAATTCGAGCTCCTGGACGGAGATGGCCGGGACGGCGGCGGCCAAGCCGGCGGCGAAGGAGTCCACCGGTCGCCAGGAAGTGTCGCTGTCCACCAGATCTCTGAGCCAGCGCGACGGTACCTGAGCCCGACCGGTGCGGGGATCACCCCGGGGCAGCGTGCCGATACGCGCCGAGAGGCCGACGGAGACGGCGTGGCCGAGATCGTTGCGGATCTCGTCCTGGCGATCGGTCCGGGTCCGCAGCGCACCCGATGTGTCGATCCGGCGGACGTCGTCGCCCAGCAGACCTTCATCGGATCCCCCGCCGGGGACGAGGGCGTCGGCCAGCCCGGTGATGACGACGGTGTGGAAGTGCAGCCCCCGGGCCCCGGAGTAGGGCGCCACGAAGACGCCGTCACCGAACCCACCGTCTGGCAATTCGTGGGCGTCGATGACGGTCCTTTCGAGCTGCGCCCGGACGGCGCGCCGGAAGGAGGGGAGATCGGTGCCGTGTGACACCCGGTCGAGGTCGCCGAGGTCCGATACGACGGTTCGCACCTGCCGGGCGGCAGCCTCCTCGTCCCCCGGCCAACGATCGGTCCCGGTGTCGGGGCCGACGTAGTGATCGAGCAAGCCGACGGCCCAGGTACTGAGAGCACTCCACGATTTCTCCGACGGCGTGGCCCGATCGACGAGTGCGCGCATGAATGTCGCCAGCGCCGCCGCCTCGTCGGCGCTCGGTCCACCGTGGCCGGCGACCCGGCCGAGTCGTTCCTGCCACTGCTCGGGTCCCCGGACCACGCCGGCGGCGGCGGATACGACGTCCCACCGGCTGGCGGGGACGGGGCGACCCGACGGTCCGACCGTGACAGGGCCGGCCGAGAGCCACGCCAGAACCTGGTCACGGGGCCAGTCACCACCGGCCAGCTCCAACAGGCCGAGGAGGGCGCGGCCCGTCATGGACCGATGCAGCCGACGCATATCGGGTCCGTTGCTGGCCACCCCGGCCGCAGTCAGATGCTGGTGGAGAATCCGGGCGTATGTCGGGCCCGGGGGGTGAAGGACGGCCTGGTGCCATAGCGGAACCCCGGCCTCGGCGGCGGCGATGACCGACCGGACGGCGGTGCGCGCTTCCTCGTCGGGGTCGGCGCCGGGCCGGATCTCGGTCAGGGTGGCGGCACCGTGGGTGGTGACCGTCTCGTCGATCCCCCGTGCCCCGAGGATGCCGAGGAGCTCCCGCTCGGCGGGGCCCTGAGGACCGAGCTTCCACGTCACCAGGGGGCCGAGCGCCTGCAGCGATGACGGGTGTTCCCGCGCCATCTGTATGGCTTCGGCGCGCAGATCGGTGACGTCGGCCAGTCCGTTCTCATGGAGACGGTGGCGGACGGCCCTGAGCAGGGCCACGAGCTCGGCGCCCTGGCCGCCGTGGTGGCTGATCGCCTCGATGGTGGCCGGCGGGCAACCGCGCAGTTCCACCAGGGCCCGCTGCAGCTCGGTCAACGCTGACGGGTGGGACGCGAATTGGCCTAACCGATCCGACGAGGTTTTCGCCTGGGACCGGATGACCTCGAGGTCGACGGCGGGCGACGCCAGGCGCAGCCCTCGGGTGGCGAGCGCCGGGGCGCCGAGCATCCGGATCAGGGCGGTGACCGTCGTGCAGTCGATGTTGGCCCACCCTCGTCGACCGGCGGTTCCCGACCACGTCCCGAGGGTCCGGCGGACGAAGACGGCCGCATACCCCGACGGCGCCACCACCGTCACCGGGGCCAACGGGTCGTCGCCTTTC
>DATNJD010000339.1:0-3023 GCA_035604075.1 Acidimicrobiales bacterium | reverse complement strand
CGCTGCAGGCGGGGGCCGCCTACCTGCTCCTCGACCCCGACCTTCCCGTGGAGGAACTGGAATTCACGATGGCCGATGCGGGCACCGGCGCCCTGCTGGCCCCGCCGAGCATCGCCGCCCGCTTCCGCTCCCCGCCCCCCTGTGTCCTTCCCCTCGGCGGAGCCGACGACCAGGACGCCACCGACACGGAGCAGGCCGTGACCACCGTCGCCGGAACGGACCCCGGCGCCGTCTGCTGCGTGATGTACACGGCGGTCGCCGACGGGAGTCCGGTCGGGGTGCCGATCCGGCACGATGCGGTCGTCAACGTGGCCGGCGCCTTGGCCGCTGATCTCGGCATCGGGACGGCCGACACCGTCCTAGTGCTGCCCTCGACGCTGTACCGGGCGCCGGTGATCGAGCTGTTGTTGCCTCTGATCGCCGGGGCCAAGATCGTGCTGTCCCCGGAGGAGGTGGCCGGGGACGGAACGCGGCTGCGACAGCTGATCGCCAGCGAGCAGGTGTCCTTCCTGCACGCCTCGCCGTCGAGCTGGCAGCTGCTGATCGACACCGGCCTGCGGGCCTCGCGCGGGCTGGCGGCGCTGAGCGGTGGCGAGGAGCTGTCGCGGGAGCTGGCCGATCAGATCCTCGATCGCTGCCGGGTGCTGTGGAACGCCTACGGTGCGGTCGAGACGACCGTCTACTCGACACTGGCCCGCGTCGAACGAACGGGGCCGATCACGGTGGGCCGGCCGATCGCCAACACGCGCGTCTACGTTCTCGACGGCCGGCGCCGGCCCGTGCCGCTCGGGGCGACCGGCGAGTTGTGGGTGGCCGGGGACGGAGTGAGCCCGGGATATCGGAACCGGCCCGATCTGACCGAGCCGGCATTCGTCGACGACCCGTTCGGGACGGGACGGGCATACCGGACGGGCGACCGGGCCCGATGGCGAGAGGGAGGGGAATTGGAACTGGTACCCCGACACAAGGCGATGGACGACGAGGGGGCGGGCCGATGAGCGTGGCCCTGGTCACGGGGGCGGCCCGGCCCCGGGGGATCGGCCGGGCCACGGCCCTGCGGCTGGCGCGCGATGGTCACGACGTGGCCTGCCTCGACATCGCCCGGCCCTACGCGGAGGCGCCGGCCCACGGCGTGGCCAGCGCCGACGACCTCGAGTCGGTGATGGCCGAGATCGAAGCCCTGGGACGGCGGGCGGTGGCGGTGCGGGCCGACGTCTCCGACGAAGAGGACGTGACGCGGGCGGTGGCGGACGCCACCGACGCGCTCGGCACGATCACCCTGGTGGCCAACGTCGCCGGCGGGAGCGGGCCCGGATTCGGATTCGGACCGCTCATCGCCGTGCCGGCGGCCGAGTTCCGCCGGGTGCTCGACGTGAACGTCACCGGGACCTGGCTCGTCTCCAAAGCCTGCGCCGGGCTGATGGTGGCGGCCGGCGTGGGCGGCCGGATCTGCAACGTCTCGAGCCAGGCGGGCAAGCGGGGATTCCCGATGTTGGGCGCCTACTGCGCGGCCAAGGCGGCGGTGATCCTGCTCACCCAGACGATGGCGATGGAGCTCGGTCCCTCGGGCATCGCCGTGAACGCCGTCTGCCCCGGCACCGTCGACACGGAGCTGACGAACTCGGGCGGGATCCTGCAGGAGGCCTTCGGCGAGGCGATCCTGCGCGACATCCCCCTCGGCCGTTTCCAGTCGGCCGAGGAGATCGCCGCCGTCATCGGTTGGCTGCTCTCGGAGGACGCCGCCGCCGTCACGGGCGAGGCCGTGAACGCCAGCGCGGGCCAGACGATGGTCTGAGAACCGGTCTATCGGCTGAGCCCGGCCAGATCGTGGGGACCGTGGCCCGGGTAGCCCCCGGCCGCCTGGACGGCCGTGCCCCAGGGCCGGAGGATGTCCAGCAGCTCGTCGAGGTCGTCGCCCAGGTTGGCCACGATGGCGGCACAGGCCTGGTCGGTGGCGAGCTCGACCGCCTCGCGCGCCGTGCGGCCGATGTCGGTGAAGGCGCCGTCGGCCACAAGACCCCGCTCGATCAGCCGGGCCTCGGCGGCGTCGAGGTCGTCGTCGCTCCACGCCCGCGACCGGACGTAGGTGCGAAGCGGCAGGCCCCAGTAGAGCTCGCTGAGCAGTCCGATCTCGGTGGCGTCGAAGCCGGCCGCCACCCAGGCGGCAATGTGCGAGTCGCCCCGGTACTCGCGCAGACGATCGCCGAGCCGCCACATGTCACCGATCGGATCGCCGGGCAAGCCGATGGCGAGCATGCCGGCATAGAGCGACCGGCCCTCGGGACGAAGTCCGTCGCCCGCCCGCCGGAGCAAGACGGTGGCCCGGTCGAGTCCGTCGGGGTGGTCGCCCAGGACGCGGCGAAGCTGGCCGACGGCACCCCTGGTGCGTGCCTCGCAGATCGTCGGAGCGTCGGTGAGGGTCCAACCCCGGGTGACGGCGGGGATGACGACGGCCGGGTTGAAGACACCGAAGGCGGCGGCCACCAGCTCGCCGGGGACCTGGCCCATCACCGAACCCCGGCTGCAGAAATAGGCCGTCCCGTCGGGCAGGGCGACGTCGCCCATCAGGCCCGGGCTCGGACCGAAGCCGAGCGCCTCGTAGGCGGCGTGGCACTCGGGCGAAAAGTAGACCTGTCCGGTCACCGGTTCGAGAGCGGCGGCCAGGGCGCGGGCGGCGAGCATGGCGCCACCCTACAGTGGCGCCATGCTCGACCATCTCTCCATCCAGTGCGCCGACGTGGCGGCCAGCGCCGCCTTCTACGACGCCGTCCTCGCTCCGCTCGGCGGCCAACGGGTCATGGACATGGGCGACGTCATCGGGTACGGCATACCGCCCAAACCGGACTTCTGGATCGCACCGAGGAATACCGGTGACGGTTTCCGTGAGTCGCACATCGCCTTCACCGCCGCCGACCGGGCGACCGTCCAGGCCTTCTTCGACGCCGGTGTCTCCACCGGGGCCGAGGTCCTGCATCCGCCCCGGGTCTGGCCCGAGTACCACCCGAACTACTACGGCGCCTTTC
>DATNJD010000338.1:0-7090 GCA_035604075.1 Acidimicrobiales bacterium | reverse complement strand
CCTCCTGCCAGCCGGGGGGCTGCACGCCCAGTTGCTTGCCGAGAAGGGCGACGAAGATCTTCGCCTTCTGCTCGCCGAATCCCGGGAGCTGACGGACACGGTTGAACAGCTCGGAGCCCGATTCGACGCCCGTCCAGACTGCCTCGGGCCGTCCTGCGTAGTTCTCGACGAGGACCCGGGCGAGCTCGTGGACGCGACCGGCCATCGACCCGGGATAGCGGTGCAGTGCCGGCTTGGCCGAAAAGGCGCCGGCCAGGGCCTCGGGGTCCATCGATGCGATCTCCGTGGCGTCGAGATCGTGACCGAGGCGACGGCGGAGCTCGGCCGGGCCGGCGAAGGCCCACTCCAACGGGACCTGTTGATCGAGAACCATGCCGATCAACAGCGCCAGTGGGTCTTCGGACAGCAGCTTGTCGGCTTCGGGATCGCCGGAGAGTCGGAGCGTCACCATGGGGAAGAACTGTAGATCGGGGCGCTCTGCGCGAGGATCGGGCGGATGTTGGTCCGGCCGCTGGGCGACGATGACTGGTCGTGGAAGAACGAGTCCCTCTTGCGGGCTTGGGGTTCGAGCTCCGTGGCCCGCATGGGTGAGCTCATCGACACGGCCGACCTCCCCGGCTTCGTGGCCGTGGTCGACGAGCAGCGCGTCGGTCTCCTCAGCTACGACCGACAGGGTGACGAGATGGAGATCGTCACCCTGCACGCCGAACGGGAGGGCGGAGGGGTCGGCCGGGCGCTGATGGACGCCGCATTTGCCCACGCCCAGCAGAGGGCGGTCCGACGGCTCTGGCTGGTGACCACCAACGACAACGTCCGGGCCATCGGCTTCTACCAACGGTGGGGTATGAACCTGGTGGCGTTCGTCGCCGACGGTGTAGCCGACTCGCGCCGGGTGAAGCCGGACATCCCGACCGTCGGCCACGACGGGATCCCCGTCCGTCACGAGCTCGTCTTCGAGCTGTGCCTGGGCCCCTGAACCGCTTCAGTCGGAAAAGTCGGATCAGTCGGATCAGTCGGATCAGTCGGCGGCGAAGGCCGTGGCGCCGACGAGGACCGGTTCGAGCAGCCGACGGTCGCCTTCGACGATCACGTCGAGGGCATCGGGGGCGAGCCGGTTGGCGGCCAGCCGGCAGAGATCGATGACATCGGCGGTCAGGGTGATGTCGGGTCGCCCCACAGCGGTGGTGGGGTCGAGGGAGACGTCGAAGCTGCCCCCGCCCGCCCCGGTCAGCCGCAGCCGGGCCGTTCGGCCCGGCTGGGGACAGCCCGAGAGGGCGAGGCCGAGGGGAAGGACCCGCATCAACTCATCGACCATGAGCGACAGACGGGCCTCGTCGAGATCGTCAGCGGGTCGGCCGATGGCGTCGCGGATGTCGTTGCCGTGGGTCCAGAGCTCGAAGGTCCGGACGACGAGGAGTCCCTGGAGGGTCCCCGCCAGGTGGTGGTAGGTGAGGGCATGATCCGGCCCCAACTCGGCGCAGGCGGCGATCAGGTTGAGGACCTCGGACCACCAGCTCTGGCTGACTGTCTCGTCCGGCTCGCCGGCCAGCCCGGTGGCCGCCCGTCGCGAGACCGGCCAGTGGTCCTCGCGGCGTGGCGCGTCGAGCCGGGGGCGGCGATCGAGGCAACCGAGCAGATAGCGTTCGACACCCACCAGGTGCTCGACGATCTGTCGGACCGACGCGCCCTCGATCCGGGTCGTCCGGGTCCAATCGCCCGCGCTCAGGCTGTCGAAGAGGGTGGAGAGCTCGGCGGCGGTCTTGATGAAGGCATCAAGGCTGTCGGCGCGGCGCCACTTCGGCTCGAACCTGTCCCGCTCGTTCCACCCGGGATGGCGCCGGGGCTTCTCGCCGGCCAGGACCCTGGTCAGGACCTGTTCCTCGAGTCCTTCCGACGGGCCGGTCCGGGTCGCGGTCGCGGTCACCGCGTCGAAGGCGATGGAGAGCAATTCGTCGGTGTTCAAGACGTCGGCGTTCAGGCTGTCGCTGTTCATGTCCATGCCGGTTCGTCCTCGTCTGAGAATTCTGCGCGAAGGAGGGTGTCGAGTTTCTTGAGTGCCAGTCGGATCCGCGACTTGACGGTGGCCTCGGAGATGTCCAACTCCGAGGCCACCTGCCGGTAGCTCCGGTTCCCGTAGTAGGCGAGCATGACCGCCTCGCGCTGTTCGGCCGGCAACCGGCCGAGCGCGTCGCGGACCCGACCGCTCAACCAGGTGGCGGTCAGATAGTCGTCGACCTCGGAAGCGACGGAGGCGACGGAGACGGCGGGATCGAGGCGGGACTCGCCCTTCGCCCTTCGGCTCTCGGCCCGGACCCGGTCAATGGCCCGCCGATGGGCCAGGACTCCGAGCCAGGACCGCAGCGTGCCCCGGGTCGGGTTGAACCGCTCCGGTTGCTGCCAGAGAAAGGTGAAGACCTCCTGGGTGACGTCCTCGGCCAGGGCGCTGTCGTTGAGCACCCGGCGGGAGATGCCGAAGACGAGGCCGGCGTAGCTGCGGAAGGCGTCGGCCAGGGCGTCGGGATCTCCGGCCATCAGCCGGCCGGCGAGCTCGCGATCAGTTGACGGCGCACCCGCGGACCGCCGCCCCTCGGTGTTCCTCCGGCCGTTTTCGATGCGGCCGATGCTAGCGATGGAGCTCACGCTATGACCAGGGTCCGAGACTGTCGGCCACGACCGCTGTTCCTTCCTGAGCGTCACCCGAGCCTCTGCCGGCGTCGTTTGTCATCTATTCGTCATCAACCGCGGCGGCGGATCACCGATCGGGGTGATCCGCGGCGTTGCGGCCGACGAATAGGCGGTCGAGGCGGGTGGACCGCCAGCGGCAGGGCCCTGGCGTATCGGCCGAACAGGCCGAAACGGGGTGCCGCCGGACGACCGAGAGGAGCAGGACCGTGGGAGCCGACGTGAATATCAAGACGATCCAACAGATCTACGAGGCCTTTGGGCGCGGGGACGTCGCCGCCATCCTGGCCGGAGTGACCGACGACGTGGACTGGGCCACCGAGGCGGGCAGCCGCGGCGCCCCCTGGTACGGCCCCCACCGCGGCCCCGATGGTGTTGCCGACTTCTTCAGCCAGTTCGGTTCGGCCATGGAGGTCGAGGAGTTCAGCCCGTTGGCCTTTGCCGGAACCGATACCGAGGTGATGACCGTCGTCCACTGCAAGGCCAAGTCTCGGGCCACCGGCCGTCGGATCGATCACGACCTCCACCACTACTTCCGCTTCCGCGACGGCAGGATCGCCTACTACCGCGGCACCGAGGACACTGCTCAGACCGAGGCCGCCCTGAAGGCCTGATCCGGAGACGTGGCAAGCCACAGACCTGGCAAGCGGGAGACCCGAGAAGAACAAGCCGGCGACCCGAGAAGAAGGAGAAGGAGAATGCAGAACCTGACGTGGGCGGCGCCGATCCTGCCGGGCAAGCTCGATGCCTGGCATCGATTCAACGAGGAGATGCAAGGGCCCCGACGGGCCGAGCACGACGCTTCGGGTCGCGAGATGGGCATCCACCGCGAGGTGGTCAGCTTGATGCAGACGCCGATGGGCGACTTCGTCTGCCTCTACCACGAGGCCGACGACCTGACCAAGGCCTTCGCGGTGCTGGCCACCTCGGACACGCCCTACCTCCAGTGGTTCCGGGAGAGGGCCTTCGAGATTCACGGCCTCACGCCGGAGATGCTGCTCGGCCCTCCGCCGGCTGAGCGCGTATTCGACTGGCGGGGCTGAGCCCGAAAGCGCGAAGCGCCGAAGCGCCGAAGCGCCGAAGCGCCGAAGCGCCGAAAGCCAGGCGGAGTCAGGCCCAGCGTTCGGACCCGTGACTCAGACGGCCCAGGGGTCGGCCGAGGTGGGGTCGATGCCGTAGGCGGTCATGGCGTCGGTCACCTCCTCGGGCTTGGCCTCACCTTGCTGGGCCAGAGCGGCGAGGACGGCGACGACGACGTGGGCGGCGTCGACCTCGAAGAAACGACGCAAGGCCGCCCGGGTGTCGGAGCGGCCGAAGCCGTCGGTGCCGAGCGAGGTGAAGGGCCGGGGTACGAACCGGGCCACCTGGTCGGGGACGGCCCGGAGGTAGTCGGAGACGGCCACGACCGGGCCGGCGCCGGACACGAGGGACTCGGTGACGAAGGGGACCCGGGGGGCATCGGTCGGATGGAGCCGGTTGGCCCGTTCCACGGAGAGCGCGTCCTGGCGGAGCTCGGTGTAGGAGGTGACCGACCAGGCGTCGGCCGAGACGCCCCAGTCGGTGGCCAGGATGTCGCGGGCCTGCATGGCCGCCTGCCACATCGGACCGGAGAAGAGCAGCGTCGCATGCCGGACCCCGGCCGCGCTCGCCCCGACGGCTGCCCCGCCGGCCACGTCGGCCGGACCGGCGAAGGAGTAGAGGCCGCGGATGATGCCGTCGCGGATCCGGTCCCCCTCGGCGCCGGTGGGCAGGGCCGGCATGAGGTAGTTCTCGTTGTAGAGGGTGAGGTACCAGAAGCGGTCCTCGGGCTCGGGACCGAGGGTGGACGCGACGGCTTTCTCCATGATGACGGCGATCTCGTAGGCGAAGGCGGGGTCGTAGATCCGGGCCGCCGGATTGACCGAGGCGAGCAGGGGGGAGTGGCCGTCGTCGTGCTGGAGACCCTCTCCCTGCAGGGTGGTGCGCCCGGCGGTGCAGCCGGCCAGGATCCCCCGGCCCCGGACGTCGCCGAGCAGCCAGATCAGATCGCCGACGCGCTGGAAGCCGAACATGGAATAGAAGAGGTAGATCGGCAGCATCGGCTGGCCCCAGGTGGCGTAGGCCGTCGAGAGGGCGATGAACGAGGCCATCGCCCCGGCCTCGGTGATGCCCTCCTCCAGGACCTGACCCTTCTTGTCCTCGGCGTAGCGCAGGATGAGGTCCGAGTCGACCGGCGTGTAGCGCTGGCCCTCGGGCGCGTAGATCTTGGTCTCGGCGATGAGGGGCTCGAGGCCGAAGGTCCGGGCCTCGTCGGGCACGATGGGGGCGACCAGCCGGCCGATGGCCGGATCGCGGACCAGGTTCCGGAGCATCCGGGCGAAGGCCATCGTGGTCGAGGCCTCCTGTGTACCCGAACCGGCAGTCAGGTCGGAGAAGACGGTGGCGGCTGGGGCCGGCGCCGGTTTGGGCCGGACGACGCGGGAGGGGAGCGGCCCCGCCAGCACCTTCCGGCGGGCCGTCAGGTATTCGTGGGCGGCCGAGCCCTCGGGTGGCCGGTAGTAGGGGGGTTGGTCGGCGTCGAGGGACTCGTCGGGGATCTCCTCCTGCAGGTAGAGCCGGTCCCGCAGCGCCAGCAGCTGGCGTTTGGTCATCTTCTTGATCTGGTGGGTGGCGTTGCGGGCCTCGATCTCGGGGCCGAGCGTCCAGCCCTTCACCGTCTTCGCCAGGATGGCCGTGGGCTGCCCCGTCTGCTCGGCGGCCAGCTTGTAGGCGGCGTAGAGCTTCCGGTAGTCGTGCCCGCCGCGCGGCAACGCGACGAGCTCGTCGTCGGAGAGGTGCTCGACCAGCTTCCGCAGCCGCGGGTCGGGACCGAAGAAGTTCTCCCTGATGTACGCGCCCGACTCGGTCACGTATTTCTGGAACTCCCCGTCGGGGGTGGTGTTCATCTTGTCGAGCAGGACGCCGTCGATGTCGCGGGCGAGCAGCTCGTCCCACTTCGATCCCCAGATGACCTTGATCACGTTCCAGCCGGCCCCCCGGAACGTCGCCTCGGCCTCCTGGATGATCTTGCCGTTGCCCCGGACGGGGCCGTCGAGGCGTTGCAGGTTGCAGTTGACGACGATGACGAGGTTGTCGAGATGCTCCCGGCCCGCCACCGAGAGCGCCCCTGTCGTCTCCACCTCGTCGAGCTCACCGTCACCGACGAAACACCAGACGCGCGAGGCCGACGTGTCGGCCAGCTCCCGATGCAAGAGATACCGGTTGACATGGGCCTGGTAGATGGCGGTCAGGGGGCCGAGGCCCATGGAGACGGTGGGGTACTCCCAGAAGTCGGGCAGCAGCCGGGGATGGGGATACGACGGCAGGCCCTGGCCGGAGACCTCCTGGCGGAAGTGGTCGAGCTGGTGCTCGGAGAGCCGGCCCTCGACGAAGGCGCGGGCGTAGATGCCGGGCGAGGCGTGGCCCTGGAAGAAGACCATGTCGCCGAAACCGCCGTCGGACTTGCCCCGGAAGAAGTGGTTGAAGCCGACCTCGTAGAGAGAGGCCGAGCTGGCGTAGGTGGCCAGGTGGCCGCCGATACCCTCCGAGCGGTGGTTCGCCCTCGTGACCATGACGGCCGCGTTCCAGCGGATGTAGGCGCGGATCCTCCGTTCCAGGTACTCGTCGCCCGGGAACCACGGTTCCTGGTCCCGGGGGATCGTATTCACGTAGGGCGTGGAGACGGTGGCGGGGAAGTCGACCTGCAGGGAGCGGGCCCGTTCGAGCAGCTTCATCAGCAGGAACCGGGCCCGGGGCCGGCCCTGGGCCTCGACGACCCCGTCGAAGGAGTCGATCCACTCGGCCGTCTCCTCGGGGTCGATGTCCGGGAGCTGGTGGGACATACCGTCGAAGAGCATCGGCTCCAGACTAGGAGCGGGCCTCTCTCTCGGAGGCGCATTGGGGTGACCTCGCCGTCCCCGGCTGCGTCGGTGAGGGTGGCCGGGCCGGTGAGGGTGGCCTGGACGGTGGTGGGTAGCTTGAGGCCATGTCTCCCCCCAGTCGTCGGTCCAGCCCCGCCCCGGTCCCCGAAGACGGGGAGATGGTGATCTACACCGACGGCTCCTGCCTCGGGAATCCGGGGCGCGGCGGCTGGGCCTGGGCCGTGCCCGGCGGCCCTTACGCCAGCGGGGCCGAACCGATGTCCACCAACCAGCGGATGGAGATCACCGCCGTCCTCCGGGCCCTCGAGGCCTCGGCCGGGCCGGTGCTGATCATGTCCGACTCGACCTACGTGGTGAATTGCTTCCGGGACCGCTGGTACGAGGGATGGAAACGCCGGGGATGGCGGAACACGGCCGGAAAGCCGGTGGCGAACCGCGATCTCTGGGAACCGCTCCTGGCCCTGGCCCTCGATCCGGACCGCTCCGTCCGCTTCGGCTGGGTGAAGGGC
>DATNJD010000337.1:0-2741 GCA_035604075.1 Acidimicrobiales bacterium | reverse complement strand
CGATCTCCAACTCGGTGCACGCCATGAGGTAGAAGCGCGGGTCGGGCTTGCGGACGCCCACGACGGCCGACTGGATCACCACGTCGAAGAGATCGAGAACGTCGTGGTGGCGGGCGGTGGTCGTCGGGGGGATGAAATTGTTGGTCAGGAGTCCCGTCTTCAGCTGTTCCCGACAGCGGCGGACGGCCTCGACCATCTCGGGACGCATCTCGCCTGTCATGGTGGCGAACAATTCCCGGGCATCGACGGTTCCGCCGGCGGCGGCTGCTTCGTCCTCGAAGGCCACGCAGAACTGCTCGAAGTCCACTTCGTTGCGCTCGAGGCGCGCCCAGGCGTTGTCGTGGGCGTTGGTGGCGTTCAGGGTGCGGATGAAGCCGGCGGGCAGGCCTCGCGCCCGTTCATGACGTTCGAAGGCATCGAAGGGACTGGTGGAGAGGACGCCGCCGAAGTCGAACAGGACCGCCTCGACCGGTGCAGCAGCCACCGCTCAGACGAGGCTGTCGCGGGCCACGCCGTCCCAGAGCTCGGCCGACAGACCGAGGGACTCCACGTCCACCCGTTCGTCGATCCCGTGGAACATGGTGGCGTAGTCCTCGAAGGTCAGGTGACGGCTGAAGAGGCCGAAGCCGTAGGCAACGGTGCCGAGTTTCCGGAAGAAGCGAGCGTCCGTCGCCCCCACCGTCAGGAAGGGCACGCAGCGGGCATCGGGGTAGGAGCGACGTGCCACCCGTTCGAGCGAGTGCCACAGGGGCGTGTCGGAAGGCGAGGTGCTGGCCGGATCGGTGAAGTTCCAGGCCATCTCCACGTCGTCGGCCAGATCGCCCAGAGCGTCGGCGAGCATGGCGTCGACCTCGGGCTGCTCCCAGCCCGGAAGGGTACGGATGTCCACCTGGAGAACGACGCGGTCGGGGATGACGTTCACCTTGGTCCCCGCCGCCATGACGGTGGGAGCCATCGTGGTATGGGTGCAGGCATGGGCTTGACGGGCGAGACCGAGGGCGGGGAACTCGTCGCAGAAGCCGCCGATGGCGTCCGGGTCGAGCAGCGCGTCGGTGATGTCAGCCGGAAGGCCGATGCCCTCGACGAAGCGTCGCCAGGCGTCGTGGATGTCGGCGCTCGGCTTGTACTCGGCCAGCCGGCGGACGACCTCGGCCGCCTTCACTAATGCGTTGTCGGTGCGCAGGGGTTGCGAGGCGTGACCCGGAGTGCCCCGCACCGTCAAGGTGCACCAGAACACGCCCTTCTCCCCGGTGATCACGGGCAGCCGGACGCCGTCGGGGGCGGGCATCGGAAAACCGCCGGCCTCGGTGATGAGGTAGTCGGTCCGCACCTGGTCGGGAACGTGGCGGGTGAGCCACTCGGCACCATGGATGCCGAGCGCCTCCTCGTCGGCCACGCCGATGAAGAGCAGATCCCCGTCGGGACGGAAGCCGTCGTCGGCGAGGTGGCGGACGGCCACGGCCATCGACGCGGTCAGGTTGAGCATGTCGACGGCGCCGCGGCCCCAGACCTCGCCGTCGATGAGCTCTCCCCCGAAAGGGTCGTGGCGCCAGTCGTCTCCGTTGGCGGGGACCACGTCGGTGTGCCCGAGCAGGCACAGCGAGGGGGCGCCGGGGCGGCGGCCCTCGATCCGGGCCACCAGCGAGGAGCGGCCGGGGAGGGGCTCGTGGACGGCGAGGTCGAGTCCGGGACGCTCGAGAACCGATCGCAGGACATCGGCGTTGCGTTCTTCGTGGCCCGACTCGGCGGTGCCGTCATTCACACATCGGTTGCGGATGAGCTGCTGCAGGAGCTCCGCTACTTCCCCGGCCAGGTCGGTCGCCACAGCCGCATCCTACGGTGCGCACCGCCGGCCGGTTGGTCCCGGTCCGTCGTGCCGGACGGGAATGCCGGAGCCGGAGGTCAGACCCCTGAGAGCGTACGGGTGGTTGACTGTGCGCAGCCATGTCCCCCTCTCATGCCGTCGTCGACGGCTCGAACATCGCGACGGAAGGTCGTTCGACGCCGAGCTTGCGCCAGCTCGACGAGGCCATTCGGCAGTTCCAAGAGGAATTCCCCGATCTCGAGGTGATCGTGGTCGTCGATGCCACCTTCGGTCACCGGATCGACACCTCGGAACGCAAGATTTTCGACGAGGCGGTGGCGCACGGCGAGCTCGTCTCTCCGCCCGCGGGCGCCATCGGCCGGGGAGACGCCTTCGTCCTCCGTGTCGCCGAGAGGGTTGGCGCCCTGGTCCTGTCCAACGACTCGTTCCAGGAATTCCATGCCGAGCATCCCTGGCTGTTCGAGGAAGGTCGGCTGATCGGGGGAAAGCCGATACCGGGAGTCGGCTGGATCTTCACCCCGCGCCTGCCCGTGCGCGGCCCCCGTAGTCGCGCCGCCACGTCACCGGGCACGGGACGACGACGGAGTAGCGCCTCCGGGGAGTACGTGCCGGCCGTGCCCACATCACCACCGCCGTCACGAGGGACGTCGAAGGCTGCGGCGGCGGCCATCGCACTGGCCACGGCGGAATCGGTCGTGCCGGTCTCGAGAACGACCAGGGAGCGGGCCAAGGCGACCAAGGTTGACAAGACCACGAAGGTCGCCGAGACCACGAAGGCGGCCAAGAGCACGAGAGCGGCCACGGGCACGAAGGCGGCCAAGAGCACGAAAGCCACCAAGACCGGCAAGGAGGTGAAGGGGGCGGCCAAGGTGGCGAAGGCAGCGAAACCGGCCAAGGCGGCCGGCGCCGCGAAGTC
>DATNJD010000336.1:0-4449 GCA_035604075.1 Acidimicrobiales bacterium | reverse complement strand
CGGCGGGGGGCGGTCCGGCCTCGGTCACCCCCAGATGCAGAGGATGGTCGAAGGTCTCCGACGCCAGCCGGTAGGCGTCGATCATGAGCTTCACCGACGAGGCCTTGACCGAGATCTTCACGTCGTCGAAGCCGACTTCCTCGAAGAAGCCGAGTTCCATCCGGGCCGATTCCACGAGCGCCTCGGGCGTCGCACCCCCGTAGCGCTTGTACAGATCGGGGTGCAGCGATCCGGCGTTCACCCCGATACGGATGGGCACGCCCCGGTCCTTGGCTTCGGCCGCCACCTGTTTAATCTCCGCTTCCTTGCGCAGGTTCCCCGGGTTGAGCCGCAACCCCTGGACGCCGGCGGCCAGGGCGCCGAGCGCCATCTCGTGATGGAAATGGATGTCGGCGATGATCGGCACGGGTGAGCGGGGGACGATGTGGGCCAGTCCCTCGGCGGCCTCCTGTTCGTTGCAGGTGCAGCGGACGATGTCGGCGCCCGCCGCGGCCAGGGCGTAGATCTGGCTGAGCGTGCCTTCGACGTCGGCCGTCTTGGTCGTCGTCATGGACTGCACGGAAATGGGCGCGTCGCCCCCCACGGCCACCTTTCCCACGTGGATCTGCCGGGTGACCCGGCGTTCGGTCTCGGCCGCGTGCGTCGTCATTGGAAGGGATTGGCGATGGGATGGGCGATGTCCAAGAAGATGGCGGCGACCACGAAGACGATGAGGAAGAGGACGAAGGCCGATGCCACCGGCATCAATTTGGTGACATCGGCGTGGTAGCGCCTGCCCCTGCGGCTCCGGATCCGTTCATAGACGGCCACGAGCACGTGGCCGCCGTCGAGCGGCAGCATCGGAACCAGGTTGATGATGCCGACGGCGATGATGATGACGACCAGGACTCGGAGGAGGTCGTTCGCCCCCCCTTGGGCCCCCTGGGTGGCCAGGCGCACGGCCCCCACGATCGAGACCGGACGACTGGCCGACTTGGCGGCGGCATCGGCCGCCTTGGTGTTGTCGAGCTGATTGAAGAACGCGCTCAGACCGTGCGGGGAGAAGGTGTGGCCGAGGCCGGCCAGCGTGCTCGATGTGATCTGTCCGAGCGTCACGGCCGCCGTGCCGAGGGCATGGAAGGGCGCCACCGCCTGCATGGTGGGGCCGATCTCGATGCCGATCCGGGCCGCGTCCTTGTTGGCCCCGGGGGCGAGCGCCGGGGTCACGGTGAGCGCCACCGGCCGGGCCGGGCTGCCCCGGTCGACGACGATGGCGAGGGGGACGCCGGCGTGGCTTCCGATGATCTGTTCCAGCTGCGTGGGGTCCGTGACCTGGCGGCCGTCGATGGAGACGATGACGTCACCGGGGCGCACGCCGGCGGTGCGGGCGGGATCGACACCGTGGGCCACGGGCGAGAACCCCGCCACCGACGGCGTCTGCTGGGTCTGGCCGACGAAGACGAAGAGCGACCACAGCAAGACGAAGGCCATGACGAAATGCATGAAGGACCCCGCCACCGCCACCATCAGACGGTTGTGGAAGGGCTGGGCCCGGTAGGTGCGGGGCTCGTCGGCCGGATCTACCTCCTCGGTGTTGGTCATGCCGATGATCTTCACGTAGCCACCGAGAGGGAACGCCTTCACGCCGTATTCGGTTTCCCCCCGCCGGAACGACCACAGTCGCGGTCCGAATCCGAGGAAGTACTCGGTGACCTTCATGTGGCTCCACTTGGCCGTGGCGAAGTGGCCCAGTTCGTGGATCATCACCATGGCGATGATCGCCACGATGACGATCAGCAGGTCCAGCGAATGGGTGAGCATCGAGATGGCCAGGATGGCCGCCACCACGGCCAGCAACTGGACCACGGACCCCTTCGGCTGGCGGTCGTCCGCCGGCGAGCCCGCGGTGTCGTGGTCGATGGGCCGGCCGACGTTGCCGGTGGCCCCGTTCGACTCGTGACGAGCCCCGTTGCTGGACGGGGCTCGGACGGCAATGTCGGCGGTGTCGCCCCGGTCGATCACGCCGCGAGTCCGCGACGGCGGACGGCTTGCTCGGCGCGTTCCCGGGCCCGCCGGTCGGCCTCGATCACGTCGGCGGCATCGGCCACCGGGGTCTGCTCGCAGGCGGCGACGGTGTCGGCCACCACGTCGGCGATGGCCCCCCATCCGACCCGACCGTCGAGGAAGGCAGCCACGGCCACTTCGTTGCCGGCATTGAGCCAGGCCGGGGCCAGACCGCCGGCCCGGCCCGCCTGTTCGGCCAGGTCGAGACAGACAAAGAGGTCGCGATCGGGCTGTTCGAAATCGAGGCGGCTCAGGGTGGCCCAGTCGATGGCGCCGAATGGGTGCTCGAGTCGACCGGGGTAGGCGAGGGCGTAGCCGATGGGTAAGCGCATGTCGGGGAGGGAGAGTTGGGCCACGGTGGCCCCGTCGATGAACTCCACCATGGAGTGTACGACCGACTGCGGGTGAATAATCACCGCCATCCGGTCATAGTCGACTCCGAAGAGCTCGTGGGCCTCGATGACCTCGAGCCCCTTGTTCATCAAGGTGGACGAGTCAACGGTGATCTTGGGTCCCATCCTCCAGGTGGGATGGGCGAGCGCCTCCTCGACGGTGACACCGGCGAGCTCGGCCCGGCTGCGGCCCCGGAAGGGGCCTCCGCTCGCCGTCAGGACCAAGCGCGCCACTTCGTCGGGCGACCGGCCGGCACGCAGGCACTGATGGAGCGCGCAGTGTTCGGAGTCGACGGGGATGATCTCGGCCCCCGGGGTGCGCCGGGCGCGTTGCACGATGGGCGCGCCGGCGATCAACGATTCCTTGTTGGCCAGGGCCAGCCGGCGACCGGACTCCAAGGCGGCCAGCGTGACGGGCAGCCCGGCGAAGCCGACGACGGCGTTGACCACCACGTCACCGAGCGGGGCGATGGCCACCAGCCCGTCGATTCCCGTGACGACCTCGGTCCCCGGGGGCAGGGCGGCGGCGAGTTCTTTGGCCAGGGAGCCGTCACCGATGGCGACGACTTCGGGCCGGAACCTTCGCGCCTGGTCCACGAGCAGCTCGACCGAGCGCCAGGCGCCCAGGGCGACGACCCGGAACCGGTCTGGCTCGGTCGAGACCACGTCGAGCGCCTGGGTGCCGATCGATCCGGTGGATCCGACGATGCTGACCGTGACCGGCGGCTGGGATCGTTCCTGGCGCCCCGTCATCTTGCGTGGCCCCTTTCGCCCGCACCTCACCCGAGGTGCAGCACCCGGACCAGATAGTACGTCGCAGGTAGGACGAACAGCAGGCCATCGACCCGGTCGAGGATGCCTCCGTGGCCGGGCAGAAGCGATCCCATGTCCTTCAAGCCCAGGTCACGCTTGATGAGCGATTCGCACAGGTCACCCACCGGGGCGAGGACGGCCACGACCAACCCGAGGATCGCCGCCTTGGCCGGGGTCCAGGGATGGACGTGCCCGGTGATGGCGGCCGAGGCCACGACGGCGAAGACGGTCCCTCCGATCAGACCCTCCCATGTCTTGTGGGGGCTGACCTTCGGGGCCAGTTGGTGGCGACCCCGCCATCCGCCGATGACGAGAGCGCCCACGTCGGCGGCCACCGTGGCCACGACGGCCCCGAACATGAAGGCGACGCCGTGCCGCTGGGGGTACTGGCTGGGGGCGAGGAGCAGGCCGGCGAACGAGCCCAGCAGGCCCACCCAGGCGAAGCCCAGGACGGTGGCGGAGATACCGGCGACCGGCGAGCCGCGTTCGGCTCCCACCAGGTACCAGACCATGGAGGTGATGACGAGGAGGACGAGGACGAGGGGCAGCGCCGAGACGCCCTTGGCGTAGGCGGTGACCATGACCGCGCCGGTGGCGACCAGTCCGAGGAGCGTGGCCGGATGACTGCCGGCACGGCGAAAGGCGGCATAGGCCTCGGCTGCGGCCAGCACCACGACCACGGTGGAGAGGACCACGGTGGCCACGCTGCCGAGCTCGAAACAGACCACGGCGACGACGGCGAAACCGAGCCCGGTGGCGATGGAGAGCGGAACGTTTCGGCCCGTGCCTCCGCCCGTTTCCTTGACCGGGCGCGGGCGGCGAGGCTTGCGGGTGCGGGCCCCGGGGACCGCGGCCGGAGACAGCGGATCGGTCGACGGCCGCAGGGGCGACGAGCTGATGGAGGGGACGCCGTTGGCCCCGGAGTGGATCCGCACCCCCGGGGGCTCCGGGGTCACGTCGTCGTCGACGTCGGCCATCGCCGGCCGGCCGGCCGGCGATGCCGAGCGGGGCGGGTCGGCCGCGTCGTCCTCGGGGCGAAGCGAAGACGGGCCCGAGGACGGAACCCCGGCCGGCGCGGTGCCGCCCGGGGGGGTCCCCAGATCGTCGAACTCCCACGGCTGGCGTTCCTCCAGCGGGACCTCCTCGAGGGCACCGACCCGGGTGGTCTCGTCGGCCAGCAGCGACGGGTCGAAGGCACTGT
>DATNJD010000335.1:0-5308 GCA_035604075.1 Acidimicrobiales bacterium | reverse complement strand
CAAGCGGGCCGTCATCGTCCGCCGTTCCCCCGAGGGCGAGTACACCACCACCGCCACCGAACCCCGCCCCGGAGACGGCCAGGCCGAGCTCCTCCCGGCCCCGGTGCCCGCCTTCGTCGAGCCCGAGCCCGAACCGGTGGGTGCTGCCGGCGAGGGACAGGGGGTCCGGCGCATCCCGCGCGAGATCTAGACCCCGTGGCTGCGGCCGGGGCCGGCGGGTCCCCGGGCCCGACGCTCACCCGGAAGCTCGGCATCGGCCCCGGCGACGTGGTGGCTCTCCTGGCGGCCCCGCCGTCGTGGTCGCCGGGTGAGCTCCCCGAGGGTGCCCGGCTGCGCCGGGGACTGCGGGGCGGCGCCGATGTCGTCATCGCCTTCCTCCGTCGGGCCTCGGAGCTCGAGACGGTGCTCGACCGGGTGGTGCCGGTCCTCGGACCCGACGACGCCCTGTGGCTGGTCTGGCCCCGCAAGGCGGCCGGCCACCACAGCGACCTGGGCGACAACGTGGTGAGGACGGCCGCGCTCGGGACGGGCCTGGTCGACGTCAAGGTGGCCGCCATCGGCGAGGACTGGTCGGGTCTGCGCTTCGTCTGGCGCCGCCACCGGCGCGCCAGCGTCACACGTCGCTGAGGACGGGTCCCAGGTCGCCGATGCGGTCGACCACGCGCACACGCTCGAGCTCGTCGGGCAGGGGCCGGTCGTCGGCGATCCAGACGGCCGACATCCCCGCCCCCACGGCGCCGAGGATGTCGCGCTCCCAGCTGTCGCCGATCATGACCGAATCCTCCGCCGACGCCCCCAGCCGTTCCAGCGCGGAGAAGAAGACGGCCGCGTCGGGCTTGCCCATCCCGAGCTCACCGGAGATGACCACGGCGCCGAAACAGTCGGCCAGGCCGGTGCCGTCGAACTTGAGGCGTTGGATGTCGGCCGGCCCGTTGGTAAGCAGGCCCAAGGGCCGGTGGCGGGCGAGCGATCGCACCACCGCCTCGGCTCCTTCGAGGAGATGGTGGCCGCGCTGCTGGGCGGCGATGTACGCCTGCGCCATGGCGCCGGCCAGGGCGGCGTCGGAGACACCGAGCTCGGCCAGTACCTCGCGCCAGACGGCGGCCCGGTAGCCCGGGGCCCAGGCCCGGAGATCGTCGAGCACACGGTGGCCACCCTCGAAGGTGGCCCACAGTCCCTCCCACGAGGCGATGCCGAGGTCGACGCACACCGAGAAACAGGGTCCGGCGCGCCAGGCGGCGCGCGCACAGCGCAGGGCGACCTCCTCGAAGCGCTGCGGATCCTGACCGGGAAGCAGTCCGGCGACCTGTCGTAGCGACTGCCGGGCCACCTCCGCTTCGACGATGAGCGTGTCGTCGAGATCGAAGAGCACGGCGCCGTCGGTCACGGATCCGACCGTAGTGGCGTCGGGAGCAGTGTCGGGCGACCGCTGAACGACATAGCCTGCCGTCAGCCATGAAGGTCTCGACGTGGGTCTTGCCGATCGTCCGTCCCGGCGCCGTGCCGATCGCGGCGGCGGCGTTGTTCCTCCTCGTCACCCCCGGCGTCGGCCACGCCGACTCCCTTCCGACCGCCCCCGGCTGCACCGTCCTTCCGGCCGACAACGTCTGGCACGCCGACGTGTCGTCTCTCCCCGTCGATCCCAACTCCGCCACCTAAATCGCCAGCATCGGGGCGACGTCCCCCCTGCATCCCGACTTCGGCAGCGGGACGTACCACGGCGAGCCCATCGGCATTCCCTACAACGTGGTGCCACCGTCGCAGCCTCTCGTGCCGGTCCGGTTCCAGTACGCCTCGCAGAGCGATCCCGGTCCGTACCCGATCCCGAAGTCGCCGTTGATCGAGGGTGGTCCGCGCTCGAAAGGCGACAGTCACGTCCTCGTCGTGAATTCGGGAAGCTGCACCGACTACGAGCTCTTCTCGGCCCACAAGGTCCACGGCGCGAACGCCTGGCGGGCGGGATCGGGCGCCGTGTTCCCCCTGGGATCGGACGCTCTGCGCACCGCCGGCGACACATCGGCCGATGCCGCCGGCTTACCCATCCTTCCCGGCTTGGTGCGTCCCGACGAGGTGGCGGCCGGCGTCATCGACCACGCCATCCGCGTCACCGTCCCGGCGTCGGACGACACGTTCATCTGGCCCGCCCGACACGAGGCGGGGACGGCCGATCCGTCGCTTCCCCCCATGGGGTTGCGACTGCGTCTGAAAGCGGACGTCGACATTTCACAGTTCCCGGCCACCGACCAGGTCATCCTGCAGGCGCTCAAGACCTACGGGATGATCGTGGCCGACAACGGATCACCCTGGTTCATCAGCGGTGTGCCCAGCTCCTTCTGGGACAACACCACCCTGCACGAGCTCACCCAGATCACCGGGGACGATTTCGAGGTGGTGGACGAGTCCTGTCTGATGGTGAGCGCCGACTTCGGCGCCACCGATCCTGCCGCCTGTACCGGTGGATCGTAAGGCGGCACAAGCGTTGAGTTTCCCGGCGATACCGAGTTTGCCGTCGATTTCGGGTTTCCCGGCGATACTGGGCCGGTGAGCGGGCCAGCAGAGCCGGACGGTCCGTCGGCGTCGACCCTCCCCCGGGGACTTCTCCCCCTCATCTGCGCCGTCGTCCTGGTCGACACCGTCTTCTTCACGGCCTTGACACCGTTGTTGCCCCACTACGTTCATGGCCTCGGGTTGTCGAAGGCGGCGGCCGGGGTCCTCGTCGCCGCCTATCCGGTGGGTACCCTCATCGGCGCTCTCCCCGGAGGGGTCGTGGCCAGCCGGCTCGGTGTCCGGCCCGCCGTCGCCGTCGGTCTGAGCGCCATGAGCGTGTCCACGCTCGTCTTCGGGTTCAGCTCGTCGCCCGCCGTCCTCGACGGCGCCCGGTTGGTCCAGGGACTGGCCGGGGCGTGCACATGGGCCGGCGGTCTCGCCTGGCTGGCGGCGGCGGCGCCGGCCGAGCGCCGGGGACGGGTTCTCGGGCTGGCCTTCGCCGCCGCCCTCGGGGGCGCCCTCGTGGGTCCGGTGGTGGGGGCTGTCGCCAGCCGGGTGGGCACCGGTCCCGCCTTCGCCGCCGCCGGCATCGCCGGGGTGGTGCTCCTTCTGGCCACCATGACCATGCCCACGCCGGAGGCCGGCGAGCGCCAGAGCCTGCGGCTCGCCCTCCCGGCGCTGCGCGAACCGGCCATCGCGGCGGGAATGTGGCTCACCACCCTGGCCGGTATCGCATTCGGCGTCATCGACGTCCTCGTGCCGCTGCGGCTCAGCTCGCTCGGGGCCACCGCCGTCGTCATCAGCGCCGCCTTCCTCGGTGCCGCCGCCCTGGAAGGGGCGTTGTCCCCCTTCATCGGTCGGATCTCGGACCGCTACGGTTCTCTCGCCCCCGTCCGGGTCTCCCTGGTCGTCGCCGTGGCCGTCAGCGTCGTCATACCGTTCGTGCGCCCGTCGTGGCTGCTCGTCGCCGTCCTCGTCGTCGGGCTGCCATCGTTCGGCGTCCTGTTCGTTCCGGGGTCGGCCATGATCAGCGAGGGAGCCGACCGCCGGCAGCTCCACCAGGGCCTCGGCTTCGGCCTGGCCAATCTGGCCTGGGCCGCCGGCCAGGGCGTAGCCGCGGCGGCGAGCGGCGCCCTCGCCCAGGCCACGGTCGACGCCTTTCCGTTCCTGCTCCTCGGCGCCGTCTTCGCCGTCACGGCGGTGGCGGTACAGCCGTCGTCACGGCGGCTGTACCGCCGGTTCGGTGTCCCGCGCTGACGACCGACGTCTGAGGACGACGTCAACCGTGGCACCCCCCGAGCGCCCGACCGCGTCGCCGGCGAGACCACGCCGCAGCCGCGGACCGTGGGCCGGTCGGGCCCTGGGCGTCGCCGGCGTGGCCGGCGTGGCGGTGGCGGCGTCGTTGAACGCCGGCCATGCCCGATCGGCCGCCTCCCAGGTGTGGTCACCGTTCGTTCTGGTGGCGGGCCTGCTTCTCGTCGGTCTCGTCGCCGACGATGACGGTCTGTTTCTCGCCGCCGGCCGGGGTCTGGCCCGCTTCGCTCCCAACGCCGTCGCCCTGTTCGCCGGGGCGTCGGTCCTCGTGGCCGTGGTGACCGCCGTGTTGAACCTCGACACCTCGGTGGTCTTCCTCACCCCGGTCCTCGTGTACGCGGCCCGGGGCCGCCGCCAAGGCGAGGCGGCCCTGCTGTACGGGTGCCTGCTGCTGTCCAATGCCGGCTCCTTGCTCCTGCCCGGCTCGAACCTGACCAATCTCATCGTGGCCGGCCATCTCCATTTTTCCGGTGCCGCCTTCTTCGACCGGATGGCGCCGGCGTGGATCTGTGCCGTGGTCGTCACGGCCGTCGTCGTGGGCATCGTGGAGCGTCGATCGCTACGCACCGGCGCAGTCGGGGATGGCGCGGTCGGGGATGGCGCCGACGGGGCGTCGCCCACTTTCGGTCTCGGTCTCTTCGCCGTGGTCGCCGTGGCGGTCTTTGTCCTCGTCCTCCGGTCGCCCGCCATCCCGGTGGCCGCCGTCGGGGTTCTCGTGATCGGCATCAGGTTGGCCCGCGGCACCGAGCACCTTGACCGGGTGCTGCGCGTTCTCGGTCTCCGCGTCCTGATCGGGCTGTTCGGCATCGCCGTCACGCTGGGCGCGCTCGGTCGCTCCTGGTCAGGTCCGGCCACGGCCCTGTCGCATCTCGACACCTGGGGGACCGCGGCCGTCGCCGCTCTGTCCAGCGTGCTCGTGAACAACCTGCCCGCCGCGTCGCTCCTGGCGTCGCGCGTTCCCCCCCGACCGTACGCGCTCCTGATCGGACTCGACATCGGCCCCAACGTGTTCGTGACGGGGTCTCTGGCCTGGATCCTGTGGTTGCAGGCGGCGCGCGGTGCAGGCGCTCGCCCGACGGTCCGCCGGGCGAGCCTCCTCGGGGTGCTGTCCGTGCCGCTGTCCATGGGCGCCGCCCTGGGAGTGCTGTCCCTCACGGGCTCGCACTGACACGGTCGACATGGCGACGTCTTGTTCCCGTCGAGATGTCGGATGAGACTGGGGGCTCGGGAGGTCCCATGCTCACCGTGTCCAATGACGACTTCTTCTGGTTCGTCGATCTGTCGCTCGACGCCATGGTGGCCATCCTCCGACAACTCGGCGACGACCGGGCGAACCTGCGTCCCCCGCTCGAGGGCGCCAACTCCCCGTATGCCATCGTGACCCATTGCCTGGGCGTCATGGAGTTCTGGGGCGGCTCGGCCGTGGCCGGCCGCCCGATCGTCCGCGACCGGGACGTCGAGTTCCGCGCCGAGGGCGCGGTGGCCGACCTCGTCGTCCGCGTGGCGG
>DATNJD010000334.1:0-4128 GCA_035604075.1 Acidimicrobiales bacterium | reverse complement strand
AACGGCTCGGTGATGGAGCGACGGGCCAGAGCGGCCACGAGATCGGACGGGACGCCGAGATCGGCGAAGGAGGGGGGCATGATCGCGCTTTCGAGCGGAGGAGGAATACCTGCCGCGACGATTCGCAGATCAGGACAGAGGTGAGTTTAGCGGGTAAAACGACCTTTCCCGTCCCATCGGTCGCCCGGCTGTCACCGGATGGGCACGATGACGGCCGCCTCGACCCGATCTGGGCACGGCGGCGGCCATCGCCGTGGTCCCCGTCGGCGGCGGGGTTGGCGCCGTGTCGGCCGTGTCGGGGCGGACATCGGTCCTATCGTGTGCGGCGATGTCCGTCCTCTCCCGGCTGTCGGCGACCGCGTGGCAGGGCCCGTCGTCACCGTCGGGGAGGCGTCGACCGTGACGACCCCGCAGCGGCCGGTCGCTCTCGTCACCGGCGCCAGCCGCGGGATCGGTCGTTGCGCCGCCATTGCACTCGCCCGGGCCGGGTGCGACGTTGTCATCAGTGCGCGCACGGTGCGGGAGGGAGAGGGTCGCGCCGATGGCCCGGCGGGACCGGTCGTCCTCCCGGGCAGCCTCGACACGACGGTGCGTGAGATCACCGAGGCGGGCGGCCGGGCCCACCCCGTGGCCATGGACCTCCTCGACCGCCGATCGGTGCAGGAGATGGCGGGCGCGGCCGTGGCTGTCTGGGGCGGCGTCGACATCCTCGTCAACAACGCCATCTATCAAGGGACCGGGCCCATGGAGCCCGTGCGCCGGTTGTCGATCGACGACGCCGAGACGACCATCCGAGCCGACTACCTCCACCAACTCCTGATCATCCAACTGCTGCTGCCACAGATGGTCGACCGTGGCGGAGGATGCATCGTCAACATGAGCTCGGGGACGGCGTATCTCGATCCACCCGGTCCCGTCGGACACGGGGGCTGGGGCGTCGCCTACGCGGCGTCGAAGGCGGCACTCAGCCGTATCGTGCCCATCCTCCACGTGGAGCACGGCGGCGACGGTGTCCGTGCCTTCAACGTCGACCCCGGCTTCGTGGTGAACGAGAGGATGCGGGCGACCGCCGGGGCCGGGCAGTTCACCGACGCCGGGTTCCGGGGGGTGCCGCCCGAGGTACCCGGCGCCGCCATCGCCTGGCTGGCCACCGATCCCGAGGCCGGGCGCTACGCCGGGACCCTCGTGCACGCGCAGAAGCTGTGTCGCGACCTCGGGCTCGTTCCCGGCTGGCCCCCGGCGGCCTGAAGGGCAACCGGTCATGCGCCGCGGCCGTGGCTTCGTCGCCGGTATCGGCGTCGGTCTCGGAGCGCTTCTCTCGGCCTGCGGGACCCCGGGACACCCCGTCGGTGCCGTCGCCCCGTCGGTTCCGGCATCGGCGACGGCGCACGGCGTCCCTCCGTTCTACACACCGCCGCAGCCGTTGCCGGCCGGACCGGCCGGGTCGCTCATCCGCACCGAACGCGTGACCGCCGTCCCCCGCGTGCCGCGGGGGGCCACCGTCTGGCGCATCCTCTACCGCTCCCGCTCGATCTACGGGGCCGACATCGCCGTCTCGGGATACGTCGTCGTGCCCGCCGGCCCGGCACCTCCGGGCGGGTTCCCGGTCATCGCCTGGGCCCACGGCACCACGGGCGTGGCCGACGTCTGTGCCCCGTCGCTGTTCAATTCGCTGGAGGGACAGGGCCCCTACGTCATGCCCGACATCGGTGCCTACCTCGGTGCCCACGACATCGTGGCCGCCACCGACTACGAGGGACTGGGAACGCCGGGCATCCATCCATACCTGCTCGGGGAGAGCGAGGGGCGCGGCGTCCTCGACGCGGCGCGCGCCGCCATGCGGCTCCCCGGGGTCCACGCCAGCCGGACCGTTCTCATCTACGGCCACTCGCAGGGTGGCCACGCCGCGCTGTTCGCCGGCCAACTCGCCGCCACCTACGCCCCCGACCTCCACGTCGTCGGCGTGGTGGCGGCGGCGCCGGCGACGAACCTCTCGGCCATCGTGAGCATCGCCGACACCCCGACGGGGGCGAAGATCCTTCTCTTCGAGCTACCGGCTCTGTACTCCTGGGCACGCACCTATCGCGACTTGCCGCTCTCCGACGTCTTCACCGCCTCGGGGGTGGCGCTGGCCGACAGGCTCGTGGACACGGGCTGCCAGAACCATCTGACGTCGACGGTGGCCGCCGACCACATCACCACCGCCGATCTGTACCAACCCGACCTGGACACGAATCCGGTCGTCCTCGGCCATGCGCGCTTGAACGACCCGGGTGCCTCACGAACGCCGTTCCCCATCCTCATCGTCCAGGGCACGGCCGATACGACGGTCCCCGCCGCCCTCACGGACCAATTCGTCACCGGCACCGGGTGCCCGATCGGTGACCGGATCGACTACGTCCACGTCACGGGGGCTACCCACGGGGAGGTCGTGTTCCAGGCGGTACCCGTGATCACGTCGTGGATGGCCGGTCGTCTCGGTGGGTCACAGGCACCGACCACGTGCGGACGACCGGGCGACGTGACCACCTTCACTCCCTGACCGCCGCCGGCGGCGCCGCCTACGACGTGTGACAGGGGGCGTCGGGCGACGGGGGCACGTCCAGAGCGGGATTGCGGGGGAAGAAACCCACCGGCGCCAGGTGGAATCCCGTGTACTCCACCGGCATCACCGGCCAGTCCTCGGGCCGCGGGATGTGCGTGGCCCCGAACGTGTACCAGACGACGATGTCCTCGTCGACGATTGGGCGGTCGCGCTCGGTCCACCGCAGCAGGCCGTCACCCCCGGCGTGCTGGTTCGGGTAGTCCCCTCCGGCCCGGCGCTCGTCGGCGGCGAAGGGGGTGACCCACAGGTTCCGGGTGGTGAACCCGGCACGCCGACCGACACTCGAGTCGGGGGCGGCCAGCAGCGTCGGGGTCGATCCGGGCACCAGCTTGTAGGCCACGGGCTCACCCAGGCGGTTGACGGAGCTGGCGTTCACCACCTTCCAGTAACGGCTGCGGGCCGGGTCGACGACCCGGCGGGCCTCCTGCTCGCTGCGTAGCAAGGTGGCGACCGACTCGAAGGCGTTCGACCAGGGATTGTCGGGGCCCGGCGCCACCGGCAGGGCCTCCATCTCGTACACCGAGTTGCTCGGCCCGTCGACCTCCATGTCCATCCGCATGTTGAACAGATGTTGGTGGAACGGCGCCGCCAATTGAGGAGCGATCATGTTGGCGAAGCGCGGGTTCTCCCCCGGGGCCACGGCCATGGTGGACAGGATCCCCGTCATCTTGACCTCGAACTGGATGGAGCCGTCGAGGTAGAAGTACCAGAAGAAGCCGTATTCGTAATTGCCCACGGTGGCGATGGAGCTCACCACCAGCCGACGCGACCGGCGCACCTCGGTACGACCCGAGCGCACGTCGTTGTGCTTCCAGAGGATGCCGTAGTCCTCCTCGTGGATGCAGATCGCGTTCTCGACGACGTGCGGCTTGCCGTGCTCGCTGCAGAGGGTGGCATCGAGGTAGGTGATCTCCCCGAGGCAGTCGCAGTTCCGGGTCAGCGAGTTGGCCATCCGGCCGAGTCCCCACTCACCGACGTCGAAGGCGTTCTTCCAGCCGTGCATCTGCCCCGGGTCGCCGTAGGGGACGACCATCTCGCTGATCGCGGCGCGGTGGAGAATGGGCCGGACAACGCCGTCGTCCTCGTAGCCGACGGTGTGGAGCACCAGGCCCTCGAGGGGATCCATCGAGAGGCGCATCGACCACCGTTGCCAGCGCAGGACGTTCCCCTCGAGGGTGTAGCTGACCCCGTCGGGCTGCACGATGTCGAGCGGACGGAGGTCGGTGCGCGGGGGACCGTTGTCGCCCGGGCGGTACGTACCGCGCCCCGGGGGTAGGGGCACCACTCCGAGGTCGACCACCTCGAGGACCTCGCCCCGGGCGGCGTCGACGGTGGCCACCACCCCCTCGACGGGACGCGCGTAGCCGTTGTCCTCGGGCTGCTCCCGGTAGTAGGAGATGCAGCGGGCGATCCGGCGCCCCTCCTCGGCCGGGTTGCCGAAGTTGCCGGTCGGCCAGGGGTCGATCTGCACCTTTTCGAAGTCGGTGATGCCGCGCCGCCGCATGGCCTCCTGCCAGTCGGCG
>DATNJD010000333.1:0-2789 GCA_035604075.1 Acidimicrobiales bacterium | reverse complement strand
CCAAGGGGCCTCCGGCGGGGCCGCGATGTGTCCCCACTATGTCCCCGCATGTGTCCCCTCAGAGGGTTAAGGCTCTGACCAGGGATAATGCCGAAAAGAATTTCTGGGCGGGGACACATCTGGTGACACATACGGGGACATACGAGGCGCACACTGACCGCCATGACAACCCTGCGAAGCACCCCGTACGAGTCCTTCAGTCACCGAGGTGGTGCCGCCGATCTCGGAAACTCCCCACTCTCGATCACTGAAACTCCCCAGTTGATCGCCGGGGTGGGTTGTCGCTGAGACTACTTCTCTGCCGTCGGCTTCACCCCCTTGCGGATATTCTCGGACCGGGCCCGGTGGGCTCGCATGCGGTAGCTGTCGCCGTCGATGTTGAACACCACGGAGCGGTGAAGCAGCCGGTCGAGCATGGCGGCGGCCACCGTGGGGTCGTCGAAGATCTTCCCCCACGAGGCGACGCCGAGGTTGGTGGTGAGCACGGTGGAGCTCTTCAGGTAGCGGGTCGTGATGACCTGGAAGAGCGACGCGGCGGCCTCGTTGGCCAGCGGGAGGTAACCGACCTCGTCGATGATCAGCAGCCGTGGTCCGGCGAAGAACCGCATGGTCGTCGCCCACCGACCCTCGAGAGCGGCCCGGTGACAGCGGGCCACCAGATCCGCCGCCGTCGTGTAGTAGGTCCGGTAGCCGGCGTCGATCGACGCCCGGGCCAGGGCGACGGCCAGCATGGTCTTGCCCACACCGGGAGGACCGATGAAGAGCACGTTGGTGGCGTCCTCCAGGAAACGCAGCGTGGCCAGCTCGTCCACTGTCTTCTTATCGACCGACGGCTGGGCGTCGAAGTCGAAGTCGCTCAGACGCCACAACGACGGCAACGATGCGAAACGTTCCAGACTCGAGCGCCGGCGCAGCTCCGTGGCTGCCACCTCGACAGCCATCAGGCGCTCCAAGAAGGCGGTGTGGGTGAGCTTGGCCTTCAAGGCGTGGTCGAGCTCACCGGGCAGGGCTTCGGCGGCAGCGGCCAAGCGCAGGTAGGCGAGGTGGCTGCGGAGTTGTTGATAGATCGAGTCCTCGCTCATGCGATCACCAGCTCGCCATAGACAGCCAAGTCGACGGTGACCTCGCGGCCTTCGATGCCGAGGAGACGGGCGGCTTCGGCCAGGGCTTCGGGACCGGGCGGGCGGTTGGCCTTTCTGTCACAGGGCCGGGCCGTGGTGAAGGCCGCCAGCACAGCCGTCTCGAGGGCGGCACGGTGCTCGGGGAGACGTTGCACGATCCCCGACCCTGCCGGCGCCAGGGCGTGGCGGGCGACGAGTGCACCCGAGGCGCCGTGCACCTCCAGCGTGGAGGTTGACAGCCGGTGACGGACCTCGAGCAGCGTGCCGGTCATCCCCGGTGGCACCGAGTAGCGGTTGCCCCGGAAGGCGACCGTGGCGTTGTCGGCCACGGTGCGTTCCACGCAGATGGTGGCGGGGTAGGGCGCCCACGGCAGCGGCATCAGGGGTTCGGTGTCGGCCAGCGCACCGACCGTCGTGCGGTCGCCCTGGGAATCACGGCGTGGTCGGGCATCACCGGTGGTGGCCAGGAAGCGGTCGAGCGAGATCTGCGCCGACTCGGGATCCGTGGCCGTGAGCGTGCGCCACCACCGACCCGAGCAGAAGCGCACCGAGGACTCGACCGACCCCTTGCGGTTGCCCCGCCGGGGCGGGCACGGTTCCACGATGGCCCTGTAGTGCTTGGCCACCGGAGCGAAGCTCGGCTGGACGTCGCGCGTCCCCGGCACGATCACCGTGGCCAGGCGATCGGTGCGCCACACATGGGCCGTGCCGCCCAGTCGTCGCATCACCTTGTCCATGGCTTCGATGAGATGGGCCTGGTCCAACGACTCGGCCAGCACCCCCCGGATGCGGCCCGAGTGGGGCAGGGTGCCGAGGAGCACATAGGCCGTCCCGCCCCACGGGGCGTTGCGCCGTTCGAACCAGTCCCACTGGATCTCCTCGCCGGCGGGGTGGTCGATCTCGATGGTGTCTCGGCCCTTCACTCCCCGGCACGCCTCGCAGTGCGGGCGCAGACCACGGAGCCGGATCTGGCGGACGAAGGTCGGGTAGCTGAGCGTGTAGCCGAGGGGGACCACCTCGTCATAGAGGGCACTGGCCCAGACATGGCAGTCGTCGGCGAACCGGAGCCCGATGTAGTCCTCGACCACGGCCAAAGGATCGACGGCCGAGCTCCGGCGCACGCCGGGTTGCCGTGCACCGCTCAGATAGCCTCGGACGGTCTTGCGGTCGTGACCCAGGTGGCGGGCGATGGCCGAGATCGACCAGCCCCGTTCCCGCAATGCATGTGCTTCCACGTCTTCCCCTTGTGTGAGCATGGCGGGCGGGTCCCTTCGGGCTGGATGGCGTAGGAACCGCCAGCCTCGAAGGGGCCCCGCTCGCATTGGTGGACCCTCAGGCCCAACCCGACGCTCAGGGGTGGGGAATTTCAGTGATCACATGTGGGGAGATTCAAAAATCGTCGGCAGCGGCGCCGGTGGCCGGGCCTGGCAGCCGGTCGTCGTCGACCGGACGGGCGGTCCCGCACCGGGCTCGGACACCGGGCACGTAGACGACCCGGCGTCGCTCTTGGTCGGGCACCCGGCTGGTCGTCTCGGTCACCGAAGTGGCCGCCCTTCTCGGCATTTCCCGGGCCCTGGCCTACGAGCTGGTGGCCCGGGGCGAGCAGCCCTCGATCCGTCTGGGCCGGCGGTTGGTGGTCTCGAAGGTGGCCTTGCTCGAGATGCTCGG
>DATNJD010000332.1:0-9489 GCA_035604075.1 Acidimicrobiales bacterium | reverse complement strand
GCGCACCGGTGGACGCTGGGGTCTCGAGACGATGTGCGAGGGCGGCGGCATGGCCAACGCCACCATCATCGAGCGCCTGGGTTAGCGATACTGGGTAGCGGTGATGAAGCCGGCGGCGATGACGCCGATGCCGACCAGCAGGTACCAGTTGGTGGGCGAGGCGGGCAGGACGTCGAAGTAATTGAGGACGATCGTCAGCGCACCGCCGATGAGCAGGACCAGGATGAGCGGGCCCATCCAGACGGGGCTGGTCTTGACCGACTTGGGGATCGGCGGCGTGTAGCGGCCGCTGCCGGCGACGGGGTGGGCGACGGCTCGGGCCGTGGCCCGTCCCGTTGACCGACCCTTGCGCGTGGCACCCCCCGGACCCTGACTGGCCATCCTTACGAGGATAGTCCTTCGTGTCGGGCGTTCGTGGGGCGAGGGGGTCCATTACAGTGGGACGGTCATGGGGGCGCGCGTCCTGCTCATCGACAATTACGACTCCTTCACCTACAACCTGGTGCAGGAGCTCGGCGAGCTCGGGGCCGAGCCGGTGGTGTTCAGGAACGACGCCATCGACGTCGGCGGCATCCGGGCCGAGGCGCCCGACGCCCTGATCATCTCCCCCGGCCCGGGGCGGCCCGAGAGCTCAGGGGTGTCCATGGACGTGGTGGCCGAACTGGCCGGGGAGCTCCCCATCCTCGGGGTGTGCCTGGGGCTCCAGTGCATCGGCCAGGCCTACGGCGGCGCCGTGGTCCAGGCACCGGTGCTCATGCACGGGAAGACCTCGGCCATCTTCCACACCGGCACCGGTGTCTTCGAAGACCTGGAGAACCCCTTCGAGGCCACCCGCTACCACTCGCTCATCGTCGACCGGCCCTCTCTCCCCGACGTCCTCGAGGTGACGGCCGAAACGGCCGACGGCGTCATCATGGGACTGCGCCACCGCCGGCTCGGGATCGAAGGTGTGCAGTTCCACCCCGAGTCGATCCTCACCCCCACCGGCCCGAGGTTGCTCGGGAATTTCCTGCGCGCCGCCGAGCCCGTCCGCGCCTGACCGATACGACTGCCGGCGCCGCGCCGGCGCCCGCTCGTTGCGCCGGAGCGCTAGTGGGTGGTGGTGGTCGTTCCGCCGCCCGAACAGGTCACCGTGAGCGTCACCTGCGAACCGGTGGCCACGGTGTTGCCCCCGGGCGGGTTCTGAGCGGTGACGGGGTCGCTTGCCGCCGGTGTGGTCCCGGTCCCACCGCTACACGTCGTACCCACGGTGAAACCCTGCAGATTGGTGGCGGCCTGCGAGTAGGTCTGGCCCACCACGTTGGGGACGATGACCGACGCCGGGCCCGACGACTCGATCAGGTTGATGCTCGTGCCCGCCGGCTCGAGCGTTCCCTGGGCCGGGTTGGTGCTCACCACGGTGTTGACGGGCTGACTGGACGCCACCATCGTGATGTTGCCGCAGACGAAGCCGGCGTGGACGATGGCGTTGCACGCCTGGGGCGTGGTGAAGGTGGCCACGTTGGGCACCGGCGTGGTGGCGAGCGTCGTGGTCGTCACCGGGGTGGCCGCCGTGAACAGGGTGACCGTCTTCCCCGGCGCCAGGTGCTGACCGGCCCCCGGGCTCTGGCTGCAGACGATGTTCTGCTGGGTGCAGAAAGCGGCCGGCACCACCTTGGACTGGAGTCCGTCCCCCTGCAGTATGACCTGGGCCGCCACCACCGACTGGGTCACGAGTGACGGCACCCTCACCTTCGGGCCCTGGTTGCCCGTCACCAGGGTGACGGTGTCGCCCTTGTTGACCTTGGTGTTCTTCCCCGGGATGGTCCGCACCACCTGCGTGTTGGGCGTCTGGCTGTTCGGGTCCGGCTCGACCTTCGTCTTCAGGCCTTCGGCCTGCAGGGTGTGCTCGGCTGAGATGACCTGTTGGCCGGCCAGGTTGGGGATGGTGACGGAGTTGGAGCCCCCGCCCAGATGCCACCAGCCGACAGATTGGCCCAGGAAGACGACGACCACGGCCAGGGCGACGAGGAGGACGAGGAGGATGCCGGCGTAGAGACCGGTCCGGCTGCGCTCAGGTTCCTCGGCTTCCCGGCCGGCGATCTGGTGGAGCGTCTGGGTACCTCCGAAGGCCATGGCCTGGGTGGTGCCCATCGACGTGGTCGGGGGGGCGACGGCCCCGACGGCGCGTCCCTCGCGGAAGCGCAGCAGATCGGTGCGGAGGTCGTCGCCTGTGGCGTATCGGTACTCGGGCGCCTTGGCCAGACACTTGAGGATGATGGCCTCGAGGTCGGGCGGGACAGCCGGGTTGATCTCGCGCGGCGTGGGCGGGATCTCGCGGACGTGCTTGGAGGCGACGGCCACCGGCGTGTCGCCCAGAAAGGGCGGGCGGCCGCTCACCATCTCGAAGAGGACGACGCCCAGCGAGTAGATGTCGGAGCGGGCGTCGACGCCCATGCCTTCGGCCTGCTCGGGGGAGAAGTAGGTGGCCGTGCCCATGACGGCGCCGGTCTGGGTGAGCGACTCCTCGGTGTTGATGGCGCGTGCGATGCCGAAGTCGGTGACCTTCACGATGCCGTCCTCGGTGATGAGGACGTTGCCCGGCTTCACGTCGCGGTGGACGACGCCGTGGCGGTGGGCGTAGGCGAGGGCGATGGCCACGTCGGAGGCGATCTCGGCGGCGCGGTCGGGGTGCATGGGACCGGCCCCGCGCAGGATCGACGACAGGGCCCGGCCGTCGATGAACTCCATGACGATGAAGTAGGTGCCGCCGTCCTCGCCCCAGTCGAAGACGGGGACGATGTTCGGGTGTGACAGGTTGGCGGCGGCCTGGGCCTCGCGGCGGAAACGCTCCACGAAGGCCCGGTCCACCGACAACTCGGGGAACAGGATCTTGAGCGCCACCGGGCGGTCGAGGAGGCGGTCATGGGCCCGGTAGACCTCGGCCATGCCCCCACGGGCCACCAGATGGGAGAGCTCGTAGCGTCCCGACAGGACGCGCGGGGTCTTGGTCGGCTCCATTTCGGTCAGAGCCTACGTCGGGCCGGGAAACGCCCCCGGGCACCGATCGACACGGTCGTGGTCATGGATTGTCCGGTCCGTTCCGTCATCGTCCGCCTGGTCATTGTCCGCCCCGTCATTGTCCGCTCAGTGCCGCTTCGATCATGGCCTTCACGATGGGCCCCGCCACCGTGGCCCCGAACGCGTCCAACCGCGCATTGGGGACCATGGCGGCGACGGCGATGACGGGGTGGCTGGCCGGGGCGAAGGCGATCATCCAGGCGTTGACGGAGGTGTTCCCGGCGCCGGCCTGGGCCGTTCCCGTCTTGGCCGCCACGTCGTCCTGGGGGAGGAAGCCCACGCCGTCGGCCGTTCCCTGGGTGACCACCTCTTTCATCAAGTTGGTGACGGCCGCAGCGGTGGCGGCCGAGGTGGCCTGCTTCCAGGCCTTCGGCTGGTACGTCTCGACCAGGTTGCCGTCCGAGTCGCGGATCTGGCTCATCACGTGCGGGGTCATGATCACGCCGTTGTCGGCGAAGGCCGACGCCACCATGGCCATTTGCAGGGGACTGGCCACCGTGCACTTCTGGCCGATGGAGGAGAAGGCCAGGAAGACCTGGGCGCTGCACTGGCTGGGCGGCTGGAGGAAGTCGGAGATCTCGAATCTGCTGTGGGGCAGGTCGATGGGCGGCTGCTGGTTGAAGCCGAAGCTCTGGGCCTCGGCCAGCATGCCGGCGGGACCGATCTTCGTCCCCAGGATGGCGTAACCGGTGTCGCACGAGATCGGCAGCATCACGGCGATGGTGCCGCCACACGATTCCCCCGGTGTGTCGTTGCTGAGGGTGGTGGCCTGGCCCTGGAAGTAGTTCACGGGGATGGTGGCGAACGCCGGGATGGGGAAGTTCACCAGTTGCGGGGCGTGGTCGTAGGCCGCCGCCGTGGTGACCGTCTTGAAGGTCGATCCGGGGGCGAAGCCGGCGTCCTCGTAGGCGAGGGACGTCAACGGTGGGTACCCGAAGATCTTGCTGTTGTCGATGGCGAAGGCGTTGGCTTCGGTCTTGCCGTCGAGCGATGCCAGAGGATTCGGATCGAACGTGGGGTTCGAGTACATGGCGAGGACGGACCCCGTCTGCGGATCGAGCGCCACCACCGCGCCCACCTTGCCGGCGAGGGCCGCTTTGGCCGCCTCCTGCATCTTCGTCGAGATGGTGAGGGTGATGGTGTCGGTGATGGGCGGGGAGGTGGTGAGGAGATCCTTCAACGTCTTGACCGGTCGGGAGTGGGCCACCAAGAAGCGGTTGTAGGTCTGCTCCACGCCGTAGTTCGAGAAGTCGATCGAATCGGTCCCCACCACGCCGGAGAAGAGCTGGGCCCACTGCTCGGGATAGACGCGCTCGTACTTGTAGAGGCTGCCGGCCGGGGAGGGCACCGACTTGGCCAGCGTCTGCCCGTCGGCGCTCTCGATGATGCCGCGCGGCTGGTTGAACCTCGCCGCGATCACGGTGGGGTTGTCCGGGTCATTGGCGTACTGATGGGCCTTCACCACCTGGATGTCGTTCAGCTGCAGGAAGAGGAGCACGAAACAGAGGGTCATGCCCACGCCCAGCCAGCGGATCCGTCGGGCCATGTCAGGGGGCCTTTCCGGTCACGGTCGTCGCCGCTCCCGGTGACGGCGTCGTGGTGGTGGTCGTCGTCGTGGCACACGATGCCGGTGGGTTCACGATCGAGCAGCGGGACGCCACCAGCTGCGACACGTAGCGGTTGGCCGCCGAACGCGTCGGCTCCTGGACTCCGGCGCGCAGCGAGCCGAGCACGTTCGGGTCGACCTGTGATTCGTTCACCCCGGTGTGGGTCACGATCTGCGGCTCCATCCCGAGGAAGCCGCCCGGACGGCCCTGGTAGATGACGAGCTCCTGGTTCTTCACGCCCACGTAGTAGGAGTCGTCCACGTACGTCCTGATGACCCACCAGGCGCCGTAGGCGAGGCCGCCCAGGAGGACGAGGAAGAACAGGACGCGGAAGGTGATCCGCCGGGGCCCGCGCCGCACTCGGCGCGGCTTCTCCGCGATCGTCGTCGGGGACGGGGTCACCGCCGTGTCCGGTGTGCTCACGATGACGCCGGGAACGGCCGTCGAGACACCGGTGACGCCGTTGCCGGCGGCGGCCGGTCCGGCGTCGGAGGCGTCCACTGCGCCGGTGAGGTCGTCGGGCACGGCCTCTTCGACGGCGCCGGGCTCGCCGACGAGGACGTCGAGGACGACGGCGGTGATGTTGTCGTTGCCGCCCGACTCGTTGGCCAGGTTCACGAGCTTCCGGGCCGCCGCTTTCGGGTCGGCGATGGTGGCGAGCACCGACGTGATGAGGTCGGTGGGGACCTCGTTGGTGAGGCCGTCGGAGCAGAGCAGGAAGCGGTCGCCTTCCACGGGAACGACGTCCCAGACGTCGACCTCGACGGTGGGGGCCACCCCGAGGGCGCGGGTGAGGATGTGCCGTTTGGGGTGGACGGCCGCCTCGGCCTCCGACAGCTCGCCCCGGGCCACCAGCTCCTCGGCCACCGAGTGGTCGAGCGACAGCTGGGCCAGGGTGCCGGCGTGGAAGCGGTAGGCGCGGGAGTCCCCCACGTTCACGAGCACGAGCCGGTCGCCCTCACCCATCGCCACCAGGGCGGCGGCCACCACCGTGGTCCCCATCCCCCGCAGGGCCTGGTCCTCGACGCCCGCTTCCCAGACGACCTGGTTCGCTTCCTTCACCGCCGCCACCAGACCGTCGGTCGTCGGAGTGCGGTTGAAGCCCGCCTGCAGCACCTGCACCGCCAGGGCGGCCGCCACCTCTCCCCCGGCGTGGCCCCCCATCCCGTCCGCCACGGCGAACAGGGTCAGGCTCTCGAGGGCACGGTCCTCGTTGATCGTCCGCACCCGGCCCACATCGGAGGCCGACCCCGACCGCAGGACCGTCACCGGTCCGCTCCGGCCATCAGCGGGCCATCTCGAAGACGGTGCCGCCCACCTGCAGCAGGTCGCCCCGGCCCAGCCGGGTGGGGGACTCGATCTTCTCGGCGTTCACCCACGTGCCGTTGGTGGACCCGAGGTCCTCCACCCAGACGGCGCCGTCGCGGCGGAACACCCGGGCGTGCAGGTTGGAGGTGTAGGCGTCCTCGACGTGGACGCCGCAGCCGGCGGCCCGGCCCACCGTGATCTCGTCGGCCAGGTCGTAGACCGTGCCCCGGACATCGGCCGGCTCGATCACCTTCAGGTGGAACCGGCCGCTGCGATCGCGCTTTGACTCGCCCGTGACGGGGTCGACGGCCCGGACCCGGGGGGGGCGGACCTCCACCCAGACGGCCCGGATGACCCGGAGGAAGAAGAGCCAGACGAGGACGACGACGAAGATCTCGAGCGCCCGGAGGAGATTCTGATTGTTGAGCGCCGTGGCGGAAAGATGGCCGGACACGCTCTCAGGACGTCTCGAATCTCAAAGTGGTGGTGCCCACGGTGATGTCGTCTCCGTCCTCGAGCACCCGCTCCGTGACCGGGGCGCCGTTGACCTTCGTCCCGTTCGTCGACTGCAGATCCGCCACCACGACGTTGCTCCCCGAACGCCGGATCTCGGCGTGGCGCCGAGAGACGTTCTGGTCGTTCAGCACGACCGTGCACTCCGGGAGCCGGCCGATCACGATCGGCTCCGCCCCCAGCACGATACGGGACCCGTCGGGCAGAACGACGGACCCGGCCCCGGCCCCGTCGGGGCCTTCTTCGACCTCGGCCCGCACGTTGAAGCGGCCCGGCCGCAGCGTGTCGAGGGAGTGGAGGGCCACGGTGACGGGGCCGAGGAAGACGTAGCCCTCGGTGCGGGCGTGGTCACGGGCGGCGTCTCCGAGCTCCCGGGCGAGGGCGTCGGCGAAGGATTCGAAGCGCTCGGCGTCGTCCTCGGAGAGGATCACCACGAAGGCGTTGGGGGCGATCAGGGCGTTCACGCCCACCCGGCGTCGCAGGTCCATCTCGCGGGTGAGCCGGCGGGCGATCTCGATCGGCTGGAGCCCGCCCCGCAGCGTCTTGGAGAAGGCTCCCTCTACCAGGCGCTCGAGGCGCTCCTCGAACTGCTGGAGTCCCATTGTGAGCCCAGATCCTACCTTTGCGCTGCACGGCGGCGACCGGCGGCCGGGCGCGGCCGACACCGACGGCTCTCGATCATCAGCGTCCCTGACCTGGGATGACTGTGCCTCACACGAGCGGGGCCGTCACCCCCAGGTCGTAGACGAGTTGGCCGTCGCTCACCCGTGCCTCCGGTGTCGGACGGTGGGGGGCCTGACGCCCATCGTGAAAGAGATGGACGACGGGGACCGAGCGGAGCAGGACGAGGGCGTCGGCCAGCAGCCGCCGGTGGCAGCGCCACCACAGGCTCTCGGCACACATCACGGCCACGGAGGCGGGGTCGCCGGTGGCCAGCGCGACGAGAGCGTCGAGGCCGTCACCGAACTCGGCCGTCTCCATGTGGTCGGCATAGGCCCGAAACGCCTCGTTGCGCAGTGCCAGGTGGGGCGACGCCGGGTCGCCCCGGCGCCGACCGCCGAGCCGGGGGTCCCACGAATAGCCGATGCCCGCCGCCGGCAGCCAGTGCTCGAGCTGCTCCTTGGCGTACTGGGGATGGCGCCGGCTGCCGGGGAAGCGCCGGACGTCGACCACGTGCCCCACGCCGGCCTGCTGCAGCAGCTCGACCAGCTCGGTCTCGGCCAGCGTCCCGTGGCCGACGCTCACCACGGTGGCCTCCGTCACGGCTCGACGCCTCAGCCGAGAAGCATCGGCGGACGGGAACGAAGGATCGCTTCGGCGTCTCCGCTGATCGATCGGACGACCTCGGCCGCCGGCCGGATGCCCGTGACGAACCGGGCCGACTGCCCGTAGTAGACGGGATCGTCGGCGATCGGAGCGCCCGTCTCGGCCGTGGCCTGCCGCAGCTCCGCCTCGCGTGCGGTCCATTCGTCGGTGAATTGGTTCCGGTGCACCCGGCTGCCGATCGGCACGGGCCACGGCGCTCCAAACATGATGTCGTAGGCCCGGGTGAACACGGTGTCTCCCCCGTCGCTGTCGACGACAAGCTGCTTGTGGGCGTCGCGCACCTCGACCGCTTCCGGCGTGGCCAGGAAGGCGGTGCCCAACCAGCCGCCGTCGGCGCCGGCGGTGAGGGCGGCCGCCAGCGTCCGGCCGTCGGAGATACCACCGGCGGCCAGGACGGGCACGTCGGGATAGCGCTCGACCACCCCGGCCAGGAACGGCAGCAGGCTCATCGTCCCCGTGTGGCCCCCGGCTTCCGTACCCTGGGCGACGAGGACATCGGCGCCGCCGGCTGCGGCCAGCTCGGCGCCCTCGAATGTCTGGACCTGGCAGATCACCTTGGCTCCGGCGTCGTGACAGGGTCCGATCCACGGGCCAGGATCGGCGAAGGACAGCGCCATCGCCGTCGGACGCTCGGCCAGCGCCGCCTCGAACAGTGGCTCGAACAACGGAATGAAGTGGGTGATGAACCCCACCGCGAAAGCCCGGTCGGTGCCGGCCCGGATGGCGGCGATCTGGGCGCGTATCCAGTCCGGTCCCTCGTCGGGATTGATGCCCCCGAAGGAACCGAGTCCCCCGGCGGCCGAGACCGCCGCCGCCAGCGTTCCCCCGCTGTGCTGGGCCATGGGCGCCGACATCACCGGGTGGTCCAGGCCGAACATCTCCGTGAACCGCGTCCGGATCATGGCCGGACGTTACTTCCCGCGTCCCGACGACAACCAGGCCCGCACGTCGAGGGCTTTGCAGACGGCGTTGGCATCGGCGACTTGGACCCGGTCTATCCATGTCACCAATCGGTATTATTCCGATCGGTGACATTCGGCTGAGGTTGAGATCGGCCCTTGGCCCGCCGAATCGCCAGTGGGCGAAGACCCCTTAAGCGACTCGTACGACGATCGCGCCGCGAGCAGAAGGGGGTGGGACGGGCTCTCCGTGCTCTCGCATCGACTCGATGTGCATGGTGATCGCTTCCCGGATCAGCCGCTCGACTTCGTCCCGGCTCGAGCCGGCCGAAACGCACCCCGGGAGATCAGGAACATAAGCGGACCAGCTGTCGTCGCCCCCCTCGATCACCACCAGGTACTCGGTCACCTTCGTCTCCATCCCGTGATCCCGGCTTGTTTCCACACTGAGGCCAGCGTACCGGGCTTGAGTCGCTCGCCAGATTGCCCGGCACGGTCACAGTTCCCGTCCGATTCGGTGGCGGAATTGGCGGTTGGAACCTTTCTGTCGAACCATTTGCCAGCCCTGGCGTTCAAGGATGCGGATCACCTCCCGAGCCTTCACGTCGGCTCCTGCCCGGGTCCCCGATCGGTGGGATCAGCGAAGACCAGCTCGGCCACGAGGCGCGCCGCGTCATGGTCGAGGTGAGGAAGGACGTGCTGATATATATCGGTGGTAACTGCCGTCGAGCTATGGCCCAGCCGGTCGGCCAAGACGCGGGGGGCCACCCCCGCCT
>DATNJD010000331.1:0-13201 GCA_035604075.1 Acidimicrobiales bacterium | reverse complement strand
CCGCCCGACAGCCAGTCCCCACCGGCCCATCACGAACAGCCGGCCCTCGACGCCAACGTCATCAGCCGCCTGCAGCGTCTGGGCGCGGCCGCGGGCGAGGACCTCCTGGACCAGTTGGCGACCGTCTTCCTGCTCGACGCCGACTCCAAGATGGCCACGATGGCCGAGGCGATCGCCGGGGAAGACGGGCCCACCCTCATCCACTCGGCCCACACCCTGTGCGGAGCAAGCGCCAACCTCGGCGCGGCCGAGCTCGCCCGTCTCTGCGCCCGCTTGGCCACCGACGGTGCCGTGGGAGACCTGGACAGCGGTGAGACCCTGCTCGGGTCGGTCAGAGACGAGCTCGAACGCGTCCGGCTGGCCCTGCGTTCGCCGATGCCGGATTCCTCGGGCTCGGCCCCACCGACGTCGCTGTCGTTGCCGAGCGCGACCATGCTGCCCTCGCCCGTGCGGCCGGCCACCGGTCCGTGAACATCCTGGTCGCCGACGACGACCCGACGTCGAGGCTCATCGCCCAGACGGCGTTGCAAACACGCGGACACCAGTGCCGCCTGGTGAGCGACGGCGCCCAGGCGTGGGCGGTCTTCCGGCAGTGGCAGCCCGATGTGGTCATCAGTGACTGGATGATGCCCGAGATGACCGGGCTCCAGCTCTGCGATGCCATCCGGGCGGCGCCACCGGGCCCCTACACGTACTTCATCATGATCACGAGCCAAGGTGCGCTCGACGAGATCGTCGAAGGCATGAACGCCGGGGCCGACGACTATCTCGTGAAGCCCCTCGACACCGACGACCTCCAGGCCCGGTTGATCGCGGCCGAGCGGATCACGTCACTGCATCGGCAGCTGCGTCTCCAGAACAGCCAACTGGAAGCCCTGAACGATGAGCTGGCCGGCATCGCCCGTCGGGACCCGCTGACCGGGCTCGGGAACCGGCGGGCACTCGACGAAGACCTCGCCCTCCTGGAGGCGCGGGTGACCCGCTACGGGCACCTCTATTGCATGGCCCTGCTCGACGTCGATCACTTCAAGGCCTACAACGACACCTACGGTCACCCCGCGGGCGACCGCATCCTCGAAGCCGTCGCTGATCAGCTCACCACCCAGGCACGCGCCGGCGACGCTCTGTACCGCTTCGGTGGCGACGAGTTCCTCTGCATATTCCCCGAGCAATCCCTCGACAGCGGCATGAAGGCCGTCCAACGGATGCGGGCGGGCTTCGAACGATGGGCCGTCATGAACGCCGATGTTCCCCCCGGCGTTCTCACCTTCAGCGCCGGCATGGCCATGCTCGACCCCGTCCGAGCCCGATCACCCAACGACGTCCTGAAGGAAGCGGACAGAGCCCTCTACCGAGCCAAGCAGCTGGGTCGAAACCGCGTCGAACAGGGAAGCGTCGAGGAAACGAGCATCGAGGAATTGGGCAGCAAGGAAAAGGGCATCGAGCAACCAAGCATCCAACGGGTGTGAGCTCCCGGCATCTCCGCTGCCCTGGTCTTTGCACCGAGAGCGTCACCGGCATCTCTCAGGCCAGGTTGTCGCCTCCGAAGATCTCCGACACCGAGGTGTCCTCGAAGACGGCGTCGATGGCATCGGCGATCAGCTTGGACACCGACAGCACGGCGAGCTTGTCGATCCGGCGCTCCGGTGCGATGGGAAGGGTGTCGGTGACCACGACGCGCGAGAGCGGCGACTTCTCCAGCCGCTCGAGCGCCGGATCCGACAGAACCGGGTGGGTGGCCATGGCCCAGATGTCCGACGCCCCCCGCTCGGCCAGAAGTTCGGCGGCGGCACAGATGGTGCCGGCGGTGTCGATCATGTCGTCGATCAGGACGCAGTGCCGGCCCTCCACCTCGCCGACCACGTCCAGAGCCTCGACCTGGTTGTGGGTGCCCCGCGGCCGACGCTTGTGCACGAAGGCGAGGTCGGAATTCAGGTGCTGGCTGAAGCGCTCGGCCACCTTCACCCGGCCGGCGTCGGGGGCGACGATCACCATGTCGGTGCTGCCCTGCCGGTGCAGCTCCTCCACCAGCACCGGCATGGCCGTCAGGTGGTCGAAGGGAATGTCGAAGAAGCCCTGGATCTGTCCCGAGTGCAGATCCAGGCTCACCACGCGGTCCGCCCCGGCCACCTGGAGGACGTCGGCCACCAGCTTGGCCGTGATGGGTTCGCGTCCGATGGCCTTGCGGTCCTGGCGTGAGTACCCGTAGTACGGGCAGACGGCGGTGATCCGTTTGGCGGATGCCCGCTTGGCGGCGTCGATCATGATCAGCTGTTCCATCAGCGTGTCGTTCACCGGGCCGCAGTGCGTCTGCACGATGAACACGTCGCTCCCCCGCAGCGAGATGTCGTAGCGGCAGTGGATCTCGCCGTTGGCGAATTCGCGCAGATTTGCCTTGCTCAACTCCACCCCGAGATGGGTAGCGATCTCCTGGGCCAAGTCCGGGTGCGATCGCCCGGACACGAGCTCGAGACGTCGACGGGGCACCAACTCCATCTCTTGACGCTACCTCTCCTCCGCCGGCTCACCCCACCGATCCGGTCGGGGCCGACAACCCCGCTCCGAGCTGGCTCGGACGCTGGTCTCCGGTGGTCAGGTTCTGGCGCCTGTTCAGGTTCTGGCGCCTGTTCAGGTGCCGAGGTCCGGCCCGGTGCCGGTGGTGTCTGCTCAGGTACCGGTGTCGTGGCCGTCGACGCCGGCGACCCGGGTGAAGGGCTCGACGATGGCACCGGGAGCCACCTCGGACCCGGGGCCGAGGGACACGAAGGGTCCGACGCGGGCATGATCGCCGATGTCGGCGCGCACGGCCGTCGTCTTCATGACGGTGGCGCCCTCGCCCACCACGCAATCCACCAGGTGGCTGTCGGGGCCGACCTCCGCTCCGGCGGAGATCCGGCACCCCCCCTGAAGGACCACCCCGGGCAGAAGGACCACGTCCGGCTCCAGGTGCGCGCTGGCGTCGACGTAGGTGCGCTCCGGGTCCCACATGGTGACTCCCCGACGCATCCACCGCTCGTTGATCCGATCCCGCAGCTCGGCTTCGGCCACCGCCAGCTGGGCGCGGTCGTTCACCCGGGCCGCCTCCATGGGATCGGCGGTGACGAGCGATTCAACGGGGTAGCCGGCGTCGTGCAACACGGCGTAGATGCCGCTCAGAGAGTGCTCACCGCCCACGGGTCGCAGACGACGCAAGGCGGGAGCCAGGACCGCATGACGGAAGCAGTGGATGGTGGTTGCCACTTCGTCGACATCGGAGCGGTCGTTCACGTGGTCGCCCTTGATGACGCTCACCACGGCCCCGTCCTTGCCGCGCACCACCCGGTCATGGCCGGTGGGATCGGGCAGCAGGGCCGTCAACAAGGTGGCGGCCGCGCCGGTCTCACGATGGTGGCGGACGAGTGCGGCCAACGTGGGGGGACGCACGAGAGGAGTGTCACCGGGCAGCACCACCACATCGCCGTCGGCATCGACGAGGGCCTCGGGCAATCCGGTGATACCGACGGCCACCGCGTCTCCCGTTCCGAGCTGTTCCGGTTGCTCCACGAAGGCGATCGACAACGACGCCGGTGCGTGATCGACCAATGTCTTCGTGACCCATTCGCCGCGATGGCCCACCACCACCACGACCTTCTGCGCCGACAGCTCGGCCAGTGCATCGAGGACGTGGAGGATCATGGGACGGCCGCACAGCCGGTGCAGGGGCTTCGGCCGCGACGAGCGCATACGTGTGCCCTCGCCGGCGGCGAGCACGACAGCAGAGAGCGGGCGGTCGGGCATGCGGTTTAGTCTGTCATCCGATGACGGGGGGGACCGCACAGTCCATGATGAGAAGGACTACCACACACCGCCCTCCGACCGAGAGCGCGGTCCCGTCACCATGCCCGTCCTGAGCTCCTCCGTCGACCCCGCCTCCGAGGTCTACCGGCAGAACCGCCTGGCCATGGAGGAAGCCCTGGTCGAGGTGAACGCCCAGCTCGACATCGCCCGTGGTGGCGGCGGGGAGCGCTATGTCGAGCGGCACCGGAGCCGGGGGAAGTTCCTGGCCCGGGAGCGGATCGAGCTCCTGCTCGACCCCGACACCCCCTTTCTCGAATTGGCCCCCCTGGCCGCCTGGGGCACCGAGTACACGGTGGGGGCGAGCCTGGTGGCCGGGATCGGGGTGGTCAGCGGGGTCGAATGCCTGGTGTCGGCCAACGACCCCACCGTCCGGGGCGGTTCCACCAACCCCTTCACCATGCGCAAGTCGAGCCGGCTGGCGGACATCGCCCTCGAGAACCGGCTGCCCTCGATCAACCTGGTGGAATCGGGTGGCGCCGATCTGCCGACCCAGTCCGAGATCTTCATCCCCGGCGGGCGCGGCTTTCGCGACCTCACCCAGCGATCGGCGGCGGGGCTCCCCACCATCGCCCTGGTCTTCGGCAACTCCACGGCCGGCGGCGCCTATGTCCCGGGCATGAGCGACCACATCGTCATGATCGAGGGCCGCTCCAAGGTCTTCCTCGGCGGTCCCCCCCTGGTCAAGATGGCCACGGGCGAGGAGTCCGACGACGAGTCGCTCGGGGGCGCCGAGATGCACGCCCGCGTGAGCGGTCTGGCCGACTACCTGGCGACCGACGAGCGCGACGCCATCCGGCTGGGCCGCGCCATCGTGAGCCGGCTGAACTGGCGCAAACACGGGATCGGTCCGTCGCTGCGGCCAGACGAGCCGTTGTTCGACGCCGACGAACTCCTCGGCATCGCCTCGGCCGACCTGCGGGTCCCGTTCGACCCCCGCGACGTTCTCGCCCGGGTGGTGGACGGATCGTCGTTCGACGAATTCAAACCCCTGTACGGGCCCAGCCTGGTGACCGGATGGGCGCAGGTCCACGGCTACCCCATCGGCGTCCTGGCGAACCACCGGGGCGTGCTGTTCAGCGAGGAGTCGAACAAGGCCACGCAGTTCATCCAGCTGGCCAACCAGGTCGACATCCCGCTGCTGTTCCTCCAGAACACCACCGGCTACATGGTGGGGAAGGACTACGAGCAACGCGGCATCATCAAGGACGGCGCCAAGATGATCAACGCTGTCTCCAATTCCCGCGTCCCCCACCTCACCGTGAACATCGGCGCCTCCTACGGGGCCGGCAACTACGGCATGTGCGGCCGGGCCTACAACCCCCGTTTCCTCTTCAGCTGGCCCAACGCCCGCTCGGCGGTGATGGGACCGGCGCAACTGGCCGGCGTCCTCTCCATCGTGGCGCGCCAAAGCGCCGAGGCCCGGGGGTTGCCCTTCGACGAAGACGCCGATGCCGCCATGCGGGCCACGGTGGAGGCCCAGATCGAGGCCGAGTCCCTGCCGTTGTTCCTCACGGCGCGGCTCTACGACGACGGGATCATCGACCCCCGCGACACCCGCACCGTCCTCGGCCTGTGCCTGTCGGTCATCGACAACAACCCCGTCCACGGGACACGCGGCTACGGCGTGTTCCGGATGTGACGGGCAGGGGAACGCGCGTGATCACAAAGTTGCTGGTGGCCAACCGGGGCGAGATCGCCCGCCGTGTCATGCGCAGTGCCCACGCCATGTGCATCACCTGCGTGGCGGTGTGTTCCGACGCCGATGTGGGAGCTCCCCATGTGGCCGAAGCCGACGAGGTGGTCCATCTGACCGGCAACACCCCGGCCGAGACCTATCTCCGCTCCGACCTGCTGGTGGCCGCCGCCCGCTCGAGCGGCGCCGACGCCGTCCACCCGGGATACGGCTTCCTGTCCGAGGATGCCGCCTTCGCCCGGGCGTGCCTCGACGCCGGTCTCGTCTTCGTGGGACCCCCGCCCGAGGTCATCGAGGCCATGGGGTCGAAATTGGCGGCCAAGGCCACCATGGCCGGGGCCGGGGTCCCCGTTCTCCCCACCGTCCGGATCCCCCACGGCACCGGAGAGCACGAGCAGGCGGCGGGAGGTGTGGTCGAGGGGAGCCTCGACGAAGGTGGCCCCATCGAGCACAACCTGGTCGAGGCCGACCTGATCAGGGCGGCCACCGAGCTGGGGTGGCCGGTCCTGGTGAAGGCCTCGGCCGGCGGCGGTGGTCGGGGCATGCGCGTGGTCGAGCAACCTGACGAACTGGCCGAGGCCGTCTCGTCGGCGGCCCGGGAAGCGCACAGCGCCTTCGGCGACGGCACCGTCTTCCTCGAGCCGTACATCACCCGTCCCCGCCACGTCGAGGTTCAGATCCTCGGTGACGCCCACGGGAACGTCGTCCACCTCTTCGAACGGGAGTGCTCGATCCAGCGACGCCACCAGAAGATCGTGGAGGAGTGCCCGTCGCCCGCTCTTTCGCCGGAGCTGCGGACCGAGATGTGCACCACGGCCGTGGCCGCGGCCTACGCCATCGGCTACGTCGGCGCCGGGACCGTCGAGTTCCTCCTCCTGCCCGACGGTCGTTTCGCCTTCCTCGAGGTGAACACCCGCCTCCAGGTCGAACACCCCGTGACCGAGATGGTGACCGGCCTCGATCTCGTCCGCCTGCAGCTGCTCGTGGCCGAGGGCCACGCCCTTCCCCCCGAGGTCCTGAACGCCACGGTCCGGGGTCACGCCATCGAGGTCCGGCTCTACGCCGAGGACGCCACCCACTCGTGGCGGCCCTCGGCCGGGCACCTCCACCGCTTCTCGGTGACGGGGGGCCCCGACGTCCGGGTGGACAGCGGCGTGGAGGACGGCTCCGACGTGAGCCCGTACTACGACCCCATGGTGGCCAAGGTCATCGCCCACGGCCAGACCCGTCACGAGGCGGCGCGGACGCTCGCCCGGGTGTTGGCCACGGCGCAGATCCACGGTGTCACGACCAATCGGGATCTGCTCGTGCGGATCCTGCGGCATCCGGAGTTCCTGAGCGGCGACATCGACACCGGATTCCTCCAGCGCCACGATCCGGCCGAGCTGGGCCGGCCCTTGGCCACCCCCGCTGTCGAGCAGGTCCACGCCCTGGCGGCGGCGGTGACCGGCCAGGCCGACCGGCGTCGCCAGGCACCGGTGCTCGGCGGCCTGCCCTCGGGATGGCGCAACATCTGGTCGCAGATGCAGACCAGCTCCTACCTCGGGCACGGCGACCAGATCAACATCGGCTACCGCTTCGACCGCACCGGCCGATGTGCGGCGGTGTCCGTCAACGGCGCTCGGCGGGGCGACGTCGAGGTGATGTCGTGCGATGTCGACGCCGCCGTCATCGCCGTCGACGCGGTGTTGAGGCACTACCGGGTGCACCGCGTCGGCGCCACCACGTGGGTGGACGGACCCGACGGCTGCTCGGTCCTGGCCGAGGTCCCCCGCTTCCCGCTGCCCGGATCACAGCTGGTCGCCGGTGCCCTGGTGGCGCCGCTGCCGGGAACGGTGGTGAAGGTGGCCGTCTCCGTGGGCGACGTGGTCAGCGCCGGCGACACGTTGATCGCCATCGAGGCCATGAAGATGGAGCACGAGGTGCGGTCGGCCGTGGACGGCACCGTCACCGAGATCCACGTGGCCGCCGGAGAACAGGTGGAGGCCGGCCGCCTGCTGGCCGTGGTGGAAGCGCAGGACATCGGCGGGGACGAGGACATGGCCGGGTGAGTGCACCTGTCCTGCGCATCGCCAATTGCTCCGGTTTCTTCGGCGACCGCCTGGCCGCACCCCGTGAGCTCGTCGACGGAGGACCGATCGACGTTCTCACCGGCGACTACCTGGCCGAGCTCACCATGCTCATCCTCTTCAAGTCGCGCCAACGCGATCCGTCACTGGGTTACGCCTCCACCTTCTACCGTCAGATGGAGGACGTCCTCGGCACGTGCATCGACCGCGGGATCAAGGTGGTGGCCAACGCCGGCGGCCTGAACCCGGCCGGACTGGCGGCCCGCCTGCGGACCCTGGCCTCGGAGCTCGGGATCAACGCCACCGTCGCCCATGTCGAGGGCGATGACATCCTCGGCCGGCTGCCGGCCCTGCAGGCGGCCGGGAACCCACTCGCCCACCTCGACACGGGTGTGCCCCTGAAGGCGGTGTCGGACCCGGTGAGCGCCAACGCCTACCTGGGAGGATTCGGAATCGCCGAGGCGCTGGCGGCGGGAGCCGACGTGGTCGTGACCGGACGGGTGACCGACGCCTCGCTCGTCGTCGGCCCCGCCGTCTGGCACTTCGGGTGGCGGCGTGACGACTGGGACCGCCTGGCGGGGGCCGTGGCCGTGGGTCACGTGATCGAATGCGGGGCCCAGACCACGGGTGGGAACTACGCCTTCTTCGCCGACGTGCCCGGGCTCGAGCATCCGGGATTCCCGATCGCCGAGATGGCATCCGACGGCTCCGCCGTCATCACCAAGCACCCGGGGACCGGAGGACTGGTGTCCGTGGGCACCGTCACCGCCCAGCTCCTCTACGAGATCGCCGGACCCCTCTACGCCAACGCCGACGTGGTGGCCGATTTCTCGAGCATTCACCTGGAGCAGGAGGCTCCCGATCGCGTCCGGCTGTCGGGGGTGCGCGGGCTCCCGGCCCCCGAGATGCTGAAGGTGTCGATCAACCTGCTCGGTGGGTGGCGCAATTCGATGACCTTCGTCCTCACCGGTCTCGACATCGAGGCCAAAGCCGACCTGGCCGAACGGACGCTGTGGCAGAGCCTCGGGGGCCCCGACCGCTTCGCCGACCACGACGTCCGGTTGATCCGCACCGACCGCCCCGATGCCGCCACCAACGAGCAGGCCAGTGCCCAGCTCCGCATCACGGTGAAGAGCTCCGACCCCGAGCTCGTCGGCCGGCGGTTCTCCAACACCGCCACCGAGATAGCCCTGGCCAACTACCCGGGCTTCTATCTGACCTCCCCGCCGGGCGAGGCCACGGCCTACGGCGTCTACTGGCCCACCCTCGTGGCCCGCGACGCCGTCGAGGAGGTCGTCGTCCTCGACGACGGACGGCGGGTGGCGATCGACCCCCCTCCGCCCCCTTCCGCCCCGGGGCCGTCGGGCCCGACGGCATCCGGGGCGGCTGCGATGTCGGCGCCGACGACGGTGTCCTCGGTCGGATCATCAGGAAACGGCGCCTCCGGCGCCCGCCCGCACAACGGGCCCGGCCGCCCCGGCGCCGCCACGCGCCGCCTCCCGCTCGGCGTCCTCATCGGGGCGCGCTCGGGCGACAAGGGGGGCAATGCCAACCTCGGGCTGTGGGCCCGCGACGAAGAGGCCTTCGCCTGGTTGTGGGGCGAGCTCTCGGTCGAACGGCTCCGACTCCTTCTCCCCGAAGCCCGGACGCTCGGGATCGATCGCTACGAACTGCCCAACCTCTTGGCCCTCAACTTCGTGATCCACGACCTTCTCGGCGAAGGTGTCGCCTCGTCCACCCGTCCCGACGCCCAGGCCAAGAGCCTCGGCGAGTACGTGAGGTCGCGCCTCGTCGACATCCCCGTCGACCTGCTCGACGGGGCGTCACCATCACCAGCCGGAGACTGAGCAAGGGAGCGAGCATGGACTTTCGCGAAACCGATGAACAGCAGATGCTCCGTGAGGCGGTCGACTCCATCGCCTCCAAGTACGGCCACAGTTACTTCACCGAGAAGGCCCGAAGCGGTGGCCGGACCGACGAGCTGTGGGACGAACTGGCGACGTCGGGCTTCCTCGGCGTCAACGTGCCCGAGGCCTACGGCGGTGGCGGCATGGGGATCAGCGAACTGGCCATCGTCCTCGAACAGCTGGGCGTGAACGGCTGTCCTCTTCTCATCCTCGTCGTGTCACCCGCCATCTGCGCCACCATCATCACCCGGTTCGGTTCGGACGAGCAGAAGCAGCGCTGGTTGCCGCGCTTCGCCACGGCTGAGCTCAAGATGGCGTTCGCCATCACCGAACCCGATGCCGGATCGAATTCCCACAACATCGCCACCACGGCCACGCGCGATGGCGACATCTACCGGCTCCGGGGAACGAAGTACTTCATTTCCTTCGCCGATGAATCGGAGTCCGTTCTCGTGGTCACCCGCAGCGGTGTCGACGAGACCACAGGACGGGGAAAGCTGTCGCTCTTCGTCGTCGACCTGGACAGCCCGGGGCTCGAGAAGACTCTCATCCCGGTCGAGATCGTGGCCCCGGAGAATCAGTTCACCTTGTTCTTCGACGACGTCGAGGTCCCCGCCGACCGGCTCGTCGGCACCGAGGGCGACGGGTTGCGGCAGGTCTTCATGGGACTCAACCCCGAGCGGATCATGACGGCGGCCTTGGCCAACGGCATCGGGCGCTATGCCCTCGACAAGGCCAGCGCCTACGCCCGGGAGCGCTCGGTCTGGGACACGCCCATCGGTCGTCACCAGGGCATCTCCCATCCCCTGGCCAAAGCCAAGATCGAGGTCGAATTGGCCCGCCTGATGACCCAGAAGGCGGCCTGGTCCTACGATGCCGGCCTCGACGCCGGGGAAGCAGCCAACTTCGCCAAGTTCGCCGCGGCCGAGGCGGCACTCGGGGCACTCGACCAGGCCATCCAGACCCATGGGGGCAACGGCATGTCGTCGGAGTTCGGCCTGGCCGACCTGTGGGGCCTGACACGGCTCATGCGCACCGCTCCGGTCAGCCGCGAGATGATCCTGAACTTCGTGGGCCAGCACTCCCTGCAGCTACCCAAGTCGTACTGACCGGCGACCGGTCAGCCCCATGATGGCCGACCCCGTCATGAGGTGACGGCGAACCGCCTCGCGTCATCGGCGGCGTACTTGGCCACGATGGTGTCGATAGAGGCCGTGCGCTCGACGGCGTCGACCACCGACGGCAGTCGCTCTCCGGGGATGGCGACGGTCATCTCGTCGGGACGCATCCCCGTGCGGGCCCGGCTGAGGGCGCACCCCACACTCGCCGCCACCTCCCGATGTTCTTTGGCCAGAGCCACGATGTGGCACTGCGGCTTGCCTTCGATCCGCAAGCCGGGGAGGGCATCGGACAGGACCATCATCTGGCGGCCGTTCACCCGCAGGAGGACGACGTCGGGCGTCGTCGTGGACTCGGCCAACGGCCCGTAGGCGACAGCGGCCGCCGATCGGGCGATGGAGGGCACGCCGGCGATGGCCTCGGCGTCCACCCAGCCAACCTCGAGGAGGGCGGCCACGTCGCTGTGACCGGCCGCCTCCTCCAGGGTGGCGAACCCGTGGGTGTAGCGGCCCACCGAGCAATTGCCGTGATCAGCCGGGACGGTGCTGAAGCTGCGCTCGACGGCGCGGATCCAGAAGACGCATCCGGCCGCAGCGCGGCCGGAACGGCCGTCCTCGGTCGGAGCCGACATGGGCTCGTCGAAAGCCGGCAGCGACGTCGGGATCTCGTCGGTGAAAGTGATCGTGATGGGCGGCACGGCCAGGTGCAGTGTCCCGGCCAGCCGGTCACCCAGTGCGGCCCAATCGGTTGTGGTTGCGGTGGAGTCGTCTGTCATGGCGCCATCCTCACCCGGGGAGCCCATCGACACAAACGCCTGGATGGCGGGTGGTCCGATCGCCCTGTCGTCGCTGGCAGGTGCTCCGCTTCATTGACGTCCGAGGGCCATTGACAACGGCCAGATTGACGAGATGTTGATGGTCCATAGGGGCCGCCATGAGTTCGGCCCGTCACGATGCCACCACACGCATTCACGGGATGGGAGCAATTCAAATGATCGACCAGCGACAGAAGTCAGGAGCCGGCCAGGCACCTCGGCGCATGGCGAGACGAGCCATGGTCGTGGTCTTGTCATCCGTCGTGCTCGCGGCCTTCGGCGCCACCGCGGCCTCCGCCACGCCCGCCGCTGTCAACCCGCCGGCACCCACCGGTACCATCACCACCGCTTCGAACGGCACGGTGACGCTGAACGTGACCGGCTCCTGGAGCTGGCCGGTGGGGAACAAGGCCGGCGATATCAAGGCCACCAACGCCAAGAAATGCGGGGCGTACGTCGGTGTCGGTTGGGGTGTCGTCTGGAACGACGCCAATGATGCCGGGTACACCCTCAAGTACGGATCGGTCGCACCCGAGCTCGTGGGCTCCACCACGGCCGTGAACGGCAACACCGTCGACGAGAGCGTCCACTACAACGCGGCGAACCCGTGCGGCTCGTTCAGCACCAGCGCCATCACCGGACAATGGACGGACCAGCACACGTACGCCAACGCGGCATCGGTGCCGACGAGCATCTGTGTCGTGTCCTACGCCCTGAAGGGCACGCCGGCGAGCAAGCCGAAGCACTACCTGGTCGACAAGAACAGTCACAACTCCTTCCACACCGCGGTCAAGGCGGGGCTCGGGGCCTCGTGGCCGACGAGCTCGGCCTGCTTCGATCCGACCATCCTGAAGGTCTCGCCGACCATCGTGACGACGGCGACGAACGCTCAGGTGGGGTCGGCCATCACCGACAGCGCCGCGCTGAGCGGGACGGCGACCGCGGTGACGTCGAACGCGTCGACCGTTTCCGGCACCATCTCGTTCAAGCTCTACGGACCCAGTGACACCGGCTGCACGTCGACACCGGTCTTCACGTCGACCGCCATGCCGGTCAGCGGGAACGGAACCTACGGTCCGGCCTCCTTCGTGCCGACCCAAGGTGCCGGCACCTACCGCTGGATCGCCACCTACAGCGGCGACGCCGCCGACAACGGGGCGACGGAGACCTGCGGGGCGACGGGCGAGACGTCGACAGTCACTGCGGCACCGGCCACGACGACGTCGAATCCGCCCACCAGCCCGTCGAGCAGCACCCCGGTGGTCACGGCGAGCACGCCCACACCGTCGGCTCCGGTGACGGCAGCGATCTCCGGTGCCACCACCGTCCACACGGGTGAGCCCTGGGCCGGTTCGAAGCCCTTCGAGGTCGCTCTCATCGCCTTCGGGCTCTCGCTGATGGGTCTCGGACTCGTCCAGCGTCGCCGGTTGGCCGTGCGCAAGCACGCTGACCATGGCGCCGTACCGGGCGACTGATCCGTCTCTGCACAGCCACCTTCTCGACAGTTCTGTCTCGGGGGGGACAGCACACAGCGCTCCGGGCGACGGTGACGTCGCTCCGGGGCGCTGTGTCGCGTCCGGGCCCGGTTCGCCTCGGTGAGCGGGCAGCGACGCCGGGCGCCTACGGCGAGCGGAGAAAACTGAGCCGGACCTGACGCTGCGGATTGTCCTCGTTGGTGTCGACGAGGACCACGCGCTGCCAGGTGCCGAGGGCCGGTCGTCCGGCGAGCACCGGGACGACGAGCGACGGGGAGACGAAGACG
>DATNJD010000330.1:0-4490 GCA_035604075.1 Acidimicrobiales bacterium | reverse complement strand
CGAAGGACTCGAGGAGCAGGCGGCGGCCACGAGGCCGGCCACGGGGATGAGGCCCACGCTCAGGAGGCGTCGGGGCCGGCGGAACTGCGTGGTCATTTCTCTTCTCCCCTCGTCGGGTGAGCCGTCGGGAAGGTTACGTTCGTGGTGGACACAACATTCATGGGGTGAGTAGTCGTTCGCACGACGGGGGCGATGGTGGTCGGAGAGCCGGGCGTCGGAGTCTCGACGGGATCAGATGTTGGTCAGTTCGATGACGTTGCCGGCGGGGTCGGAGAGGAAGGTCTGCCAGACGGTGGTGCCCCAGTCGTCGCGGGACTGGGGCTCGGCCACGGCCACGCCGGCGTCGGCGAGGGACCGGACGGCGTCGTGGTACTGCTCGGTCGGGATGTAGAGAGCGAAGTGGGGGAAGCCCTTGCCCGGGGTGGGCATCTCGTCGGTCTCGATGAAGTGGAGCTGGAGGTCACCCACCCGGAGCCACATGCCAGGGAAGCCGAAGTCCGGACGACGGAGCTCCTCGAATCCGAAGTTCTCGCAGTAGAAGGCGCGGGCCGCAGCCAGGTCGGTCACGGCGATGGCCACGTGGCTGTAGCCGGTCACTGAGACTGTGGTGGGCATCTCGGACCTGTCCTTCGCTCTGGGGGCGATGGAGGCATCGCCTGTGTGCGGCCCGCACTCTACCGGGCTGTGGCACGATCAGGCGATGGAACAGTGGCTCGGTCCGATCGACCAGTTGGGCTACGTGGTTGACGACATCGAGGGGTCGATGGCGCACTGGACCCGGCAGCTCGGGGTGGGACCGTTCTACTTCCTGCCCTCCCCACCGATGCAGGAGCTGACCTACCGGGGCCGGCCCACGCCGGCGCGGATCGCCGTGGCCCTCAGCTTCTCGGGACTGCTCCAGGTCGAGCTGATCCAACCGCTCGACGACGAGCCGACGCCGTACCGCGACTTCATGGCCGCCCACGGGACGGGGTTGCACCACGTGGCCCGCTTCGTCGACGACTACGACGAAGCCGTGGCCCGGTACGCGGCGCGGGGGATGGAGGCCTACTTCGGGGGCCGGGGGCTCACCGAGAAGCAGCGGTTCTGCTATTTCGACACCGAGTTCCACGGGGGGACGGCGTCGGAACTGATCGAGACGGTGGAGTTCGGTGGATTCTTCGAGGCCATCCGGGCCGCGGCGGCCGACTGGGACGGGTCCGATCCGGTGCGGACCGTCGGGGGATAGGAGGCGGTCGGTGGGACGTACCGTGTTCCGGGATGCGACGGTGCTCGACGGTGAGCATGCGCCGCGTGCCGGCATGACGGTGGTGGTGGACGAGAACCGGATCACGTCGGTGAGTGAAGGCGAGTCGGTGGCGGCGGGGCCCGACGACCGGATCGTCGAGCTCGGTGGCCGGACACTGATGCCCGGCATGGTGACGTGCCATTTCCACGCCACCTATCACGAGCTCGGAGCCGTCCCCGGCCCCTTCGGTCTCGAGGAGCCCCCGGCGCTGCAGGCCGTGCGGGCGGTGAACAACCTCCGCTCGGTGCTGATGGCCGGCTTCACCTCGGCGGTGAGCGCCGGCGCCCCCTTCGGGATCGACGCCGCCATGGCGCGGGCGATCAAGGAGGGGGCCATCGTCGGGCCCCGGCTCGTTCCCGGGAGCCGGGACGTGAGCACGACCGGTCATGCCAACGACGCCGCGCCCTGGTACTGGAAGCTGGGCGAACCCGGTGCCCTGCACCTGTGCGACGGGCCCGCCGAATTCCGCAAGGCCGTGCGGCAGGAGATCAAGGAGGGGGCGCGGATCATCAAGATGTTCGTCACCGGCGGCCACGCCGTGCCCCGGTCGGCCGAGTACACCGAGATGTCGCGCGACGAGATGGCGGCCGCCATCGACGCCGCCCACCAGCGGGGGGCCAGGATCCGGGGGCACATCGCCAACCGCGACGCCATCGTGATGGCGGTCGATCTCGGTATCGACGTGATCGACCACGGTGACGGGATGGACCCAGGGTGCATCGAGCGGATCGTGGCGGCCGGGACGTTCGTGGTGCCGAGCATGTTCTTCGTCCACCGGCTGTGGGAGATGGTGAAGGCGATGAATCCCAACCTGGCCCAGGAGATGCGCGACGACCTCGACGCCGCCTTCGCCATCCTGCCGGTGGCGGCCAGGGCCGGCGTGAAGCTGGTTCTGGGCGACGACTACGGCGCCGTCGGATTCCCGCACGGGATCTACGGCGAGGAGCTCGAGTTCTACGTGAAGGTGGCCGGGATGGACGCGCTCGATGTCATCCGGTGGGCGACGGTGAACGGCGCCGAGCTGATGGGTCGCGGCCACGAGCTCGGCCGGGTGGCGGCGGGCATGTTGGCCGACCTGCTGGTGGTCGACGGTGACCCCGTCGCCGACATTTCCGTTCTGCGCGACGGATCCCGGATCGCGGCGATCATGAAGGACGGCTCCTTCGTGAAGGACGGCCTGTGATCTTCATCGTCGTGAAGTTCAAGGCGCGACCCGAGTGCAGCGCCGAATGGCTCGATCGGGTCCGACCGTTCACCGATGCCACGCGGGGCGAACCGGGCAACCTGTGGTTCGAGTGGTCGCGCGGCGTCGACGACCCTCACCAATTCGTCCTGCTCGAGGCATTCCGTGATGCCGAGGCCGGCGCCGCCCACGTGGGCTCCGAGCACTTCCGAACAGCTCTCGAGGTGTTGCGATCGCTGGTGGCCGAGGTTCCCGAGATCGTGAACGTCGAGGTCCCGGGGACCGGGTGGTCAAGACTGTCGGAGGTGGGCGAACTCGACGGGGGAGCCTCCTGAGTCACTGGGCGGCTAATCCGGACGGGCGCGGACCGAGGCGAGTCCGTCGTCCCCGGGGTGACGTTGGGGCGACGCCTCCTTGCGCCAGGGTTTGGCGTAGGCCATCCAGAGCGCGCCGGCGACGAGGAGGACGCAACACAAGGCCCATCCGAGGGCCGTCGTGCCCACCCCGACGTACTTGAGACCGGAGGCCAGGATCACGAAGGTGATGGCGGGCCGGATGTAGCGGTCTGGCGCTCTCGACGAGAGAAACGATCCGACGAGCACGGCCGGGACGCTTCCCACGATCAGAGAGGTGGTGACCGAGAGCTCGACGTGGCCGAAGGCGAGGGCGCCGAGGGCGGCCGCGGCGGTCAGGGGGACGGCCTGGGTGAGATCGGTTCCCACCAGTTGGTTGGCCCCGATCATCGGGTAGAGGAAGAGGAGGGAGACGATCATGAGAGAGCCGGATCCGACGGAGGTGATGCCGACGATGATGCCGCCGAGCATGCCCACGGCGACGGTGGGCAGGGGCCGGACGGTCAGGTCGGCGACGACGCCGGCCCGGGTCTGGCCGGAGCGGCGATCGAGCGCGTAGCGCAGGATCATGGCCGCCGCCCCCACGAGCAGGGCCGCACCGAGCGCACGCTGGACGTTGGTCTCCGCCGCCTGGGCGTGACCGAAGAGGTGGAGAAGGTAGGCACCGAAGAAGGCCATCGGGGCCGACCCGAGCGTCAGCCAACCGACCAGGCGGAGGTTGACCGTTCCCTTGCGCAGGTGCACGGCGGCGCCGATGGGGCGCATCACCACGGCGGCCACGAGGTCGCTCGAGATGGCCGTCGATGGTTTCACCCCGAACAGCAGGATCAACATCGGGGTCATGAGGGCGCCCCCGCCGGCACCGGTGACACCGACGAGCAGTCCGACGACGGCGCTGCCGAGGACGATGTAGGGATCCACTGTTATATGAAGCTGTCGTCGGCCGACAGGCCCAGGGCGTCGTCCCCGCCGGTGATGATCGGCTGGCAGTTCCCCCAGCCTTCGCCGCCACCGGCGGGATCGCTGACGTGGATCACGGTGTCACGGATCTGATGCAGTCGCCGGGCCGTGGCCGGCTCGGTGCAGTCGGTGATGCGTTCGCCGTCGACATGGAGAGCACCGCGCCATTCGCCGTGGTGATGGCCGTCGAATCCGAAGTAGAGGCCGGCACCCAGATGGAAGCCGGTGTCGGAGACGACCTCGATGCCGAGGGTGCGGACCGATCCGTCGGCCATCGTGGCGTGGACGGCACCGCCGCGCAGTCGACGGGTGACGGGGTCGAAATCGAGCGCCGGCTCGAGGTCGACGAAGCGGTCGTAGCCGCCGTCGGGGCTCTCCACGCCACCCATGATGGCGTGTTTGTGCACGAATCCCGGACCCTGGAAGATCTGGTAATGCATGAAGATGCCGTAGCGGCTCCCGTCGGGGCGCTGCATGGCGACGGGGCTCCAGATCATCCGGAACGACAGACCGGCCAGGGGGTCACCGGGCTCGAGGTCTTGGGGGGGAAGGCCCACGTCGTAGCGGACGCCCCAGGAGTGGTCGCGTGTGGAGACCCACGACTCTGGCGAGATCTCGGTGCGCCGGCCGTCGATCTGCACCCAGCCCCGTGCCACGCCGATCTGGTGGTATCGGACGAGGTCGGCCCCCACCCGGTAGTCGCGGC
>DATNJD010000329.1:0-4547 GCA_035604075.1 Acidimicrobiales bacterium | reverse complement strand
CCCGTGCCTCGATGTCGTGGGCGCCCCGTGCCTCGATGTCGTGGGCGAATAGTGGAGCCCGCTGAACGCCAGGGACGCCTTCACGGCGTCAGCGGTTCGACGCCCCGCATGAGGGCCTCGGGACTTCCCGCGTCCGCCACGCGACAGACCGCTCACCCATAGGACACCACGACGTAGCCTCCCGCCATGGCGACTCATCCTCGAACGGTTCGCATCCCTCCTCTGCCCGAGAACGAGCGGGACGAAGAGACTCAGGAACTGCTCCGACCACTTCAAGTGGACGGGGGCGACCTGAACATCTTCGCCACCCTGGTCCGCCATCGGCGGCTGTTCAAGAGGTGGTCGGCTTTCGGCGGGACGCTTCTCGTCCGGGGCGAGCTTCCGGCCCGCGACCGGGAACTGCTCATCCTGAGGACGGCCTGGAACTGCGAAGCCGACTACGAGTGGGGCCAGCACGCGCGTATCGCACGCAGCTCGGGACTGAGCGACGACGAGATCGCCCGCGTGGCGCAGGGTCCCGACGCGGCGGCGTGGTCGGCGCTCGAGGCCGCCCTCCTGCGGGCCTGCGACGAGTTGCATCGGGATTCGCGGATCTCCGACGGCACGTGGCACGTGCTGGCCGGGCACTACGACGAGCACCGGTTGATCGAGGTCTGCATGGTCGTGGGCCAGTACCACCTGGTGGCCTTCACATTGAACTCCCTGGGGGTCGAGCGCGAGAGCGGTGTCGAGGGACTGCCGCGATGAGCGGGCGCCTCGCCGGTCGCCGGGTCCTCGTGGTCGGTGCCGGCACGCAACGCAGTAACGATCCCGACGCACCCGTCGGAAACGGTCGGGCCATCGCCGTGACCGCGGCACGCGAAGGAGCCGTCCTGGCCCTGGCCGACCGCGACGAGGAGTCGGCTCGCGACACCGCAGTCCTGGTGGAGGACGTCGGGGCGAAGGCGGGCGTCATCGTGGGAGACGTCTCCGACGAGGCTGCCTGCGACGCCATCGTCACCGAGAGCGTCGCCCGGCTCGGCGGCCTCGACGGCCTCGTCCTGAACGTGGGGATCGGAGGGGGCCGCCGACTGGCGGGCACCTCGGCCGCCCAGTGGGACCTCGTCTTCGCCGTGAATGCCCGGGCCCATTTCCTGGTCTCGAAGGCGGCCCTGCCCCACATGGGCGAGGGCGGATCGATCGTTTACATATCGTCCCTGGCCGGTTTGAAACCGGGGAGCTCGTTGCCCGCCTACGACAGCTCGAAGGCGGCGCTGGCGGGACTGTGCCGGCACGTCGCCCTGGAAGGGGCGCGCCAGGGGGTACGGGCCAACGTGGTGGCGCCGGGCCTGATCGACACGCCCCTCGGTCGCCTGGCCTCGGCGGGACGGCCGTCGCGGAGCCGGACGCCCATCCCTTTGGGCCGTCAGGGCACACCGTGGGAGGTGGCCGGGACCGTCGTCTTTCTGCTGTCGGCCGACGCCGGCTACGTCACCGGGCAGGTGATCGCCGTCGACGGAGGTCTCTCCACCCTGGCCTGACCACGATCCCTACAGGCGCACCGGTAGCCGGTGCCATCCCCGGACCGTCGTGGTGTGCACCCGCTCGGCGTTCTCGTAGTCGACCTCCCAGTCGGGGAACCGGACGAGGACCTCCTCCAGCGCCACGCGCCCCTCCAGCCGGGCCAGTGCCGCACCCATGCAGAAGTGGAGCCCGAATCCGAAGGTCACGTGGTGGTCGATCGTCCGCCGGATGTCGAAACGGTCGGGGTCCTCGAACTGGCGCTCGTCCCGGTTGGCGGCGGCATTGAGCATCAAGAGGATCGAACCCTCCGGCACGGTGGTGGCGTGGAGGTCGACGGCGCGCGTCACGTAACGGGCCTGGACGGGCGACGGTGCCTCGTAGCGAAGGATCTCCTCGATGGCCCCCGGGATGAGATCCGGCTGCTCGACCAGGGCGCGACGCTGGTCGGGGTGGGCGCCGAGGAGCGAGCCGGTCCAGCCGATGAGTTTCGTCGTCGTCTCGTTGCCGGCGGCCGCCAACAGCATGGCGTAATTGAGGATCTCCTCATCGTCGAGATGACGCTCCGTGCCATGTTCGTCCTCGAACGTCGCTTCGATGAGATCGGTCATGAGGTCGTCGGACGGATGCCGGCGGCGGAAGGCGAGGTACTCGCCGAAGTTCGACCCGTCCCTGGCGTGGGCGACGGTCTCTCTGTAGTCGGGCGGTCGGCCTTCTTCGATATGCAGGCCCTCGTCGAAGCGGTCACGGACCGCCTCCTGGTCCTCCTCGGGAATCCCGATCATGGCGCTGATGACCCGCATGGGTAGGTCGGCGCCGAGGTCGCGGACGAAGTCGAAACCACTGCTGCCGACGAAGGGATCGAGGGCGGCGGCGCAATACTGCCGCATACGCTCTTCGAGAACCGCGACGCGACGGGCGGTGAACACGCGGGCCATGAGTCGCCGGTGCAGATTGTGAAGGGGCGGATCCTCGAAGATGAACATACCCTTCGGAGTGACCATCGCCGAGCGGATGATCTCGAGCACCGATCCCCGCGCCGAACTGTAGGTCTGCCAATCGACGGAACACGACTCCACGTCGGCGAACCGGCTCACGGCGTAGAAATCGAGCGCCTCGTTGTAGTACAGGGGCGCCTCGTCGCGCAGGCGCCGGAACACCGGATACGGATCGGCATCGATCTCGAAGTCGTACGGGTCGTAGTAGAGGTCAGTCGTGGAGGTGGCCATCACCCACGATCTTGCTCATTTGGTCGTGGCCGTGCCAGACGGCCCCCGCCTCAACGGGGCTCCACGGGGAGAAGGGCGCCGCTGTGCACGTCGAAGAGGAACCCGCCGACCTGGAGATCGGAGGGCAGCAGGGGGCACCGTCCGATCTTGTCGATGTCGTCGTGCAGGGCGGCCAGCTGGTCGGTGGTGGCCAGAAAGTCCCAGCCCGCCGTGTCCACGCCCCGCTGCGCCTCGATCCGGGCCCGGATTTCGCCGTCGGTGGAGTCGGCCATGGCGCAGTTGGTGTGCGGCACCACGCAGACCCGGGTCACGCCCAGCAGATTGACGGCGAGAATCAGCGATCGCAGGGCGTCGTCGGTCACCCGGGCCCCGGCGTTGCGGATGATCTTGGCGTCGCCCGCCCGCAGGCCGAGCATGGCCAGGGGGTCGATCCGGGAATCGATACAGGTGAGCACGGCCAGGGCCCTGGCGGCCGTGCCCGGCACGCCCGAATCGTGGAACTCCGCCCGGTAGCGCCGGTTGGCGTCAAGCAGATCGTCGAAGATCAAACGGTTCTATCAGCTGGCCCGGGCGAATCCGACCGGTCGTCGGTAATGTGGAGGTTGTCTGTTGGCGCCGGTGATCGGGGGGACGATGAGACCAGTCCGCGGTCGCACTTCGCTCACCCGCCGTTCCCAGGTTCTCGTGGGCGTCGTCCTCGTCGGCGCGTCGCTGGGCGTGGTGGGCACGGCCGCCGCCATCCCCACCACCACCATCACCGACTGCACGCCGGCCAATTTCGAGACCGCCGTCGCCTCCAGCGACAACGTGGTCTTCGCCACCAACTGCGCGCTGACGTTGACCAAGACGGTGAAGGTCCCCCCGTCGATGACCCTCGACCTCTCCGTCGCCACCGGCGGGTACACCGTCTCGCTCTCCGGCGATACGTCGGTGCAGCTCTTCTCGGTCTCCGGCGGGTCGCTCGGCATCAGCGGGATCACCTTGTCGGGGGGGACGAGTCGGGGGGCCTCGGGGGCGAACGGGGCGTCCGGGGCGGCCGGAACGACCGGGGCGGACGGCACCGCGGGGACGGGGACGTCGGCCGGTGGCGCCGGTAAGAACGGTGGACCGGGGAAGGCCGGCAAACCGGGGAAGTCGGGGAAACCCGGTGAAGGCGGAGCCATCTTCGTGAAGTCCGGGACGGTCACCCTCAGCTCGGTCGATTTCGTCGGCGACGAGGCCATCGGCGGCACCGGGGGCAACGGGGGGTCGGGCGGCATCGGCGGCGAGGGTGGTGTCGGCGGGACGGGCGGGCAGGGGGCCAACGGCGGAAGCGGTGGCAACGGTGCCCCGGCCGGCAACGGCGGCAAGGGTGGCGCCGGCGGGGCGGCGCTCGGAGGAGCCGTCTACAACGCCGGCAGCCTCACCATCACCGGCTGCACCTTCACCGACGACGAGGTCCTCGGGGGCGACGGCGGGTACGGGGGCGCGCCCGGCTATGGCGGCTTCGCCGGTCCCGGGGGAACAGGGGGATTCGGAGTCACCGGCGCCGCCGGGGGCAACGGCGGTAACGCCGGGACGGCATCGAAAGGAGGAAAGAGCGGTGCGGCCGGCGCTGGAGGGGTGGCCGAGGGCGGGGCCGTGTACAGCACCAAATCCCTCACCATCGGCGGGACAACGGGCTTTTCCTCGACGTCCGGCCGGGGGGGCGCCGGTGGGGGCGGCGGCCCCGGGGGAACGGCGGGAGAAGGGAACCAAGGCGGACAAGGCGGTCTCGGCGGGTCGGGGAGCACCGGGACGGCGGCCACCTCGCCCGGCGCCCCAGGCGGGGCGGGCGGC
>DATNJD010000328.1:0-4238 GCA_035604075.1 Acidimicrobiales bacterium | reverse complement strand
GGCGTCGATCGGCTCGAGCTCCTCCATGATCTCGATCTCCCTGTCCTCGAGCTCCGAGATGCGGCGGGCTAGGTGCTTGACCTCCTCGTCCATAGCCTGGAGGTCGCGGGCGGCCGAGATCTGACCGCCGAACATGCGTCGCTCCAGCTCCGTCCGGCGGGTGCGCGCCCCTTCGATCTGCTCCTCCAGCGAGGCCTGGCGGCCGCCCAGCTCGTCTCGGCCTTCCTGGATGTCGTGAGCCCGGGTCTCGAGGACCGCCAGACGCCCCTCGACGGAGGCCAGCTCAGCCTGTTCGGGCAGCGCCGTTCGCCGGTGGCGGAGCTGGTCGATGGTGGTGTCGTGGTCCTGCACCTCGAGCAGCCGCTCGAAGATCGCACGAGGGGACCCGGTGTCGTCCCCTGACTGCTGCTCCGTCACCGGCCCTCTCCACCTCCTCGTCCGACATCCGATCGACGACCGCCACCGGGACCGTCCCCCTCGGGGCCGGCCACCGACTGCGCCTCGGGCTGGCGCCGGGCCACCTCGAGGGCGCCGGCCAGGGCCTCGTCGGCCACATCCCGTGCTTCGTCCCATGTGTACCACCGGGCTTCGGGGCTCTCCCCCGGCGGGGGCGCCGGATCCTCGTCGGGGGCGAGAAGGAGGTAGCGGAGATCCAGGTGGGTGTGCCCGTGGGCCGCCTCGTGGACGTCCACGTGAACGAGGCGGGGACCCTCGGCCGGGTGCCGAACGACCAACCCCGTCTCCTCCTGTGATTCTCGGAGCGCGGCGTCCCACGGCGCCTCCCCGGGATCGACATGACCGCCCGGTTGCATCCAGCGGTGCAGGCGCTTGTGCCGATGGAGGACCGTGCCCCGGCGACCCACGACGACCGCCGATCCGGTGACGTGGACGGGGTCGGCGTCCTCGTCGAACGGTCGGGGCAGCTGATCGAGGCTGTCGAGGATCCGCCTCCTGGCTTCGCCCTCCCGGGCGTCGGTCGGTACATGGCCGGCGACGGCACCACGGACGGCCTCGACGAGACCGGCCGGCCCGCGGCGGTCCTGAGGTACCTGCCCGCCGCGTCGCGACACGTTTGCATCGTAAGCACATCGGGCAAATGACGCCGGGATCTCGTGAATTGCCTGACCGACCTGGGACTTGACACGGAGAGTGGGTAAAATGGAAAGTTCGGTCGAGGCAGTGATGTGCGCCGACGCCACACGGGCGCGGCGACAGGGGGGCAACCGGCACATGGGCGAGTTCGCGAAGGCCTTCGAGAACTTCGTCGCGGCCGATCCCATGGATCTCCTCGAGTCGAGTGCCCGGCCCCGCTCCGGCAGATCGCGTACGACGGACAAGGGCACCGAGAGACCCAGTTCCGGGCGGAACCAACCGGGTATGAGTGCCGACGCCTTGACGCGGATCTTGAAGAACTCCGAAGGGTCCGTGGTGGCGTCGGGCAACACCGACGTCGCCATCACCCGACTGGCCCATGCTCTCGTCCGCGACCCGAAAGACGGTGTGAAGGCGTTGCGACGGTGGGGTCGCAAGGCGGCGAAAGATCCGCACAAGGCGATGGGGGCGCTCGCCACGTTCGCCGAAGTCCTGAAGAGGGCGGTGGCGTTGTTGCGACGCGTCCCTCAGAAATTCGGGAACATCATCGAGGCGTTCAAGGATGCCGCCGCCGCCGTGGCCCGCGCTCTGAACGCCACCAGCTTCACCATCACCTTCGATCTGCCCCGGACGATCTCCCTCACCTATTCCTGGGCCACCTGATCACCCCGGCGCCGGCCGGGGCCCGTCGATCTCGTAGTGGACACTCGTCGTTCTCTCGACAATGTCCTCCATGACACCCCTCCATTGCCGGCGCTCGGCGGCGGCCACCGGAGACGGTCCGTCGATATAGGCGTCGAGGTCGTCACGGGATGCAAACCCTTGCTCCCAGAGATGCGTCCACCGAGGCCGTCCGGCGATGGGGGTGACGGCGTCGAACCAGGCCGAACCGAGCGTGTTGGCGCCTACCGCCGACAGGACCATCTGGTCGGCCTCCCCCGGCGCGTTGGCGAGAACCGAGACGAGACGATCGACAACCGACGGCGACGCGTGCCGGTTGAGGCGCAGCAGAACGAGCCGGCGCACGCCGCCGGTCATGGCGAAGACGGGGCCCTCACAGTCGTAGCCGACCAGACCGGCTCCGAGATCGTTGTCGACGACCACACGCTCCGGTGAGTCGTGCAGGAGGTAGCGGTCGAGAACGGCGGCGTGGTACGGGTGGACCATGTAGCGCCGGTACGCGTCGGGCGAGGCAAAGGCGTGCTCCCAGACGAGGTCGACGGGTGCATCCGACACGTTCCACCCCACGGCGCCGTGCAGGACCTCGGGAATGAACCGACCGCATCGCCCGCACGCCGTCTCGAGAGCCCGGACGCGCCCGGGGGGTGCCCCCGGGCGAAGGGAGTAGATCTCGAAGCGGCGGATCATGGCGGGGAGAGAGCCACCGGATAGTAGAAGCGGCGGGTTCCCCCGGTCCGCAGGGCGGCGATCCGTGCACTGAACTCATACCACCGGGGGTCGAGAACGAGGTTCTTGCGGATCACGTTCCAGTGGTCGTGATCGTCGAAGGACCAGACGACCTGGACGTCGACGCTCTCCCCGATCTCGGCCGATGTCGTGGCACAGGAGACGAGCACGGCTCCGGCGTCGGTCATGACAGGCACGCCGAGGTGGCGCACGGCGTCGAGGTACGGCAGAAGTCGCTCGGGTTCCACCTCGACGGTGTCGACGACATACGGCATGTGCTCTCCCCACCACGGAACGTCGGCGTGTCGGTGGAGTGGCCACGGTCGTCGGCAGCCCACGGCCCGAGGGATCCCGCCGCCGATGGCACCCCACCTCTACACTCACATCGCTTATGCCATCGAGAGCAGGAGTCTTGCACATGACACAGACATCGTCCTCCGACGGACGGGCCTCGCGTGGCGCCATCGCCCTCGCCGGTGTCGTTCTCTTCGGACTGGTCCTCGCCGCCTGCAGCAGCTCGACGAACACGGCGGCGACCACGACGACCGCGTCCCCCGGGGGGACACCGAGCGCGACGACCAGTGCCGGGAGCTCGGGCGGTTCCTCGTTGAGCAGCCGGATCGGTGCTCTCTCGGCGCAGGTACAGGCGGCGGAGAAGACGACGTTCAAGGCCGTCTACACCACCACGGGATCGGGATCGAACCAGACGGTGACGATCGAGCAGTCACCTCCGAAGTCAGTCTTCGCCGCCAGCAGCGGCGGTAGTGACATCAACACCGGGACGACGTCCTACTTCTGTTCCACGTCCAACGGTCAGGACACCTGCTACAACGCCGGCGCCTCGAACCCCCTGGCCTCACTGGCGGCGATCTTCAGCCCGGCCACCGTGATCACCGAACTGAAGGCCGCCCAAACGCAGGCCGCCGCCCACGCGGCAGGGTACGACGTGTCGTTCTCGACCCAGTCGTTCGCCGGCCAGAGCGCCACGTGCGCCACCTTCACGGCGTCGGGGATGAACGTGAAGTACTGCGTCACCACGCAGGGCGTCCTCGCCTACGCCGGCTCGAACTCGGGCAGCTTCACCTTGACCAGCTACTCCTCGTCCCCACCGGCCAGCGACTTCGCCGTCCCCGCCGGAGCCACGGTGGTGACCATCCCGTAAGAGAAGCGCCCTCAGGCGTCGGGCCAGGCCAGGACCGCTCCCCGCACCGTCACGGTCACCTCGGTACCGGGGGCGAGAGCCAGAGCGCCGTCGGTGCGGGCCACAAGGGCGGCGATGCCCGACGACGCCTCGGGCAGGACCCGGATCACCGTGTCGTGACCGTGGAAATGCGACTCGACGACCCGGGCGCTGAGCCCGTCGACACCGGCGCCGGGCCAGATCTCCACCTGTTCGGGCCGGACCATCACCATCGCCGCGGTGGGTGTCACCACCGGTGTGGTGCCGGAGCGCAGGGGCAGGGTCCCGAGCGGCGTCGTCGCCACCGCTCTGTCCACCGAACCCCTGATCAGGTTGGCGTCGCCCAGGAATTCGGCCATGGCCGGATCGACCGGGTGCTCGTAGAGCTCCTGGGGCGTCCCCGTCTGGCCGATACGGCCGTCGCGGATGACGGCCACGATGTCGGCCATGGACAGCGCCTCGTCCTGATCGTGGGTGACCAAGACGGCGGTGGTCCCGGCGTCGCGCAGCACTCTCTGCACGTCGGCCCGGACGCTCGCCCGGAGACCGGCGTCGAGCG
>DATNJD010000327.1:0-4910 GCA_035604075.1 Acidimicrobiales bacterium | reverse complement strand
GCGCCGGGGGTGCGGCCCGGGCCGTGGTGCTGGCCCTGGCCGAGGCCGGGGCCGAGGAGGTCGTGGTCGTGAACCGCACGGCCGCGCATGCCGTCGCTGCCGCCGCCCTGGCGGGCCGGGTGGGCCGGGTCGGGGGGGCCGCCGACGTGGGTGCGGCCGACCTCGTCGTGCAGGCCACCCCGGTCGGCATGGCCGCGGGCCGACCCGCAGGCGACGCCGCCCTGCCGGTCGATCCCGCCCTGCTCCACGAGGGTCAACTGGTGGCCGACCTCGTCTACCTCCCGATGGTCACCCCTCTGCTGGCCGCGGCCCGGGCCCGGGGTGCCCAGACGCTCGGCGGACTCGGCATGTTGGTGCACCAAGCCGCCCTGGCCGTCGAGAGCTGGACGGGGCGGACGGCCCCCGTGGACGCCATGTGGGCAGCCGCCGAGGCGAAAAAGTCCCCGGCCGGCGGAATGCGGGGGAAACCGCCGGCCGGGGACACCTAGACCGTCGCCGAGGAGCAGTCGGGGGGTCTAAGGGAAGTGGACGTCGAGGAACCGAGGAGACCTCGACGTCGTCGACCTGTTGTGGTGCGCCTCTCTACATCTTGACGTTCGCGGTAGCCGACAACCCCAGGCTCTGGCCGTCGAGCGAGGTGAGGTAGGTGACTGTGACCGTCTGCTTGCCGGTGAGCCCCGAGGGGACGGTGATGGACCCCTCGATGTCCGGCGTCGTCAGGGTCTTGCCGTCATAGGTCGCCCCGGCGATGGTGACGGTGTTCGTAGCCGGCGTCACGGTGTGATGCTTGCCCGTGAATTGCACGGTGATGGTCGGCGGCGACGCCGCTCCTCCGCTGAGCAGTGCCGAGAGTTCGTTGAGTGTGGCGATCCACCAGAACGTGGTGGCACCGGGGTCGGCCACATTCAAGGACTGACCGGGCTGGAGCTTCTTGGTGGCCGAGAGGTTCAACACCGGATTGGGCGGGAAGAGCGGGTAGTCCACCCACTCGAGGACCGCACTTCCGGCCGCCACCGGCTTCTGGGTGGTGAGGTCGACCATGGCCAGTGCGCACCCCAGGATGCCGCTGTTGAAATACAGCTCGCTCGGGGGGCAGGACGCGTTCGGATCGGTGGCCTGCTCCGTCGGGACCGTGTAGGTGAAGTTCAGGTTGCCGCTCAGGTCGGCGATCTCCACGGAGAGCGAGGCGGCGTCGACCTCCGGCAGGGCGGCCAATGCGCCGGTGATGGTGCCGGGTCCCGGTGATCCGCCTGACAGCAGCGCCGCCGCTTTCGGGTCGACGCCGATCAGCAGGCTGGCCTGGAGGATCAAGAAGGGATGCAGGGCGGGAAGACCGGTGCAACTGATGGCGATCTTGTCGCCGGCGGTCACGCCCGTGAGGATCGGGAAGCTACTTCCGTTGAATGTGCACGCCGGAGTGGCGCTCGACGCGGCAGGGGGAACAGGTGGCAGTCCCTGAGCCCCGGCCGGGGCGGCGGTGCCGACGACGCCGACCACCGCCATGGTCAAACAGGACAAGGCCACCATCGTGGTGAGAAGACTGTGTATCCGTATCCGACCCCGCATCGCCGACCAACTCCCTTTCGCCTCGAGGGGGAAAGGCACCGCCCATTGCCGCGCAGAATTTCCCCAAGCGACTTATTCCCCGCCCCCACTATGGGAAAACATGCAAGTCGGCGACAGCCTGATATCACCTGTGGTGCGCAGGTGATATCACTCGACTGGGGGCGCGACAGACCACACCCGTAACACCCTTGACGCTCAGCCCCGACCGGTGGGTAGCGGGGGACCCCCACCGGGCGGAGTCTGAACGCACGAGGGAAAGGTCACGGATCCCAGGACGCCTCGGGGGGCAGAGGTTGAGCCCTCGGCGAACGCCCAAGACACCGGGCGACGCCTGAATCACCTTCCCTGTTGTGGTCACGCTTTGCAACGTGTGGTCAGGTTCCATGCCTCAACCGTGAGGCACTCACCAGTCTCCGTGAGCGCGCCCCCAGCGGCAAGGGGGATACCACGCGTGGTGATGCAGGTGATATCCGTCGGTCACCCCGGAGGGGCCGCGGCCGCCGGGATGAAGACACCGAGAGCGTGCAGGGCACGGAGGACTTCCCGGCGTACGGCGCGGGCGATCCGTTCACGTTCCGCCGTCGTCGTGCGGACCGACACGCGCACTGTCATGGTGGCGGCGTCGGCGGCCACCACGCCCCATAGCCGGGGTGCTGCGAGACACGAGGGCGCGTAGCGGGTGTCGGTGGCCACGACGTTGGCGGCGTCGGTGACGGCCCGCAGGACGTCGTCCACGTCGGCGGTGGCGGGAACGGCGATGTCGACCATGGCCTCGGCCCAACCGCGCGAGGTGTTGGCCAGAGTACGGATCTCGCCGTTCGGAACGAACCAGATGGTGCCGTCGAGCCCGCGCAGGCGGGTGACGCGCAAACTCAGGTCCTCGACCGTGCCCGTCGTGGTCCCCACCGTCAGGGTGTCGCCGATGTCGAACTGGTCCTCGACGATGAGCAGGAAGCCGGCCAGCAGGTCGCGGACCACGCTCTGGGCGCCGAAGCCGATGGTGGCTCCCACTACGGTGGCCCCGGCCAACAGCGGTGTGAGGTTGATACCGAGGGTCCCGAGGGCCACGAAGACGGCGATTACCCCGATCACCACCCGCCAGATGTTGGCCACCATGGCCGTGATGGTCACCGCCCGCGCTGCGGCCCGCGGCGAGTCGGCCCGGCGGGTGGCGCGACGGGCCACGGCACCGATCCAGTGGCGGATGATCCGGCTGCCGAGCCAGCCCACCAGCACCGCCACCAGGAGGATGATGACGACCACCACCGGCTTGAGTACGACCTGCTGGAGGTGGTTCGCCGTGGCGTGGTTGACCCCGACCCAGACCAGGAGGTCGTAGAGCCAGCCTTGATCGGCCGCCGGCAGTGCAGTGGCACCAGGGGTCACGACCGGTATTCTGGTCCGCCGGAGCCCCTTGGTGAGCACCCTCTCCCCCCACCGCCCGTCCCCCGGTCGGTCCACCGGTCGGCCTTTGGTCCTCCGGGTCGATGTGGCGTTGGTCGTGACCACGCTGGTGGTGGCCGCCATCGGCGTGGTGATCGTCTACTCCTCGACGCGTTCCAAGCTGCTCCTCGAGGGGCTCAGCCCCCACTACTACCTGAACCGGCAGGCGGCCTACGTCGTCGTCGGGGGTCTCGTCATGGTCGTGTTGGCGGCCCTCGACTACAAGTGGTTGGAGCACGCCAGTGCCGTGCTCTACCTGGGGATCGTGTTGGCCCTCCTGGCCATGTTCACGCCCGTCGGGTCGCACGTCCTCGGCGCCACCCGGTGGATCCAGCTCGGACCCATCCAGATCCAGCCCTCGTCGTTCGCCATTCCCGTCCTCATCGTGACCGTGGCCACCTTCTGCGCCCGGCGACCGGAGGGTCTCGAACGTCAGGATCTGTTCAAGGTCCTCGCCCTGGCGGCCGTGCCCATCCTGCTGGTGGTGAAGCAGCCCGACCTGGCCAGTGGCATCGTGATGTGCATCACGCTGCTCGTGATGCTGGTAGTGGCCGGGATACCCAACCGCTACCTAGTGCTGCTGCTGTTCACCGCCGTCGTCGGCGCTTTCGCCGTCGTCCACTTCGGGTTGCTCAAGTCGTACGAGATCAACCGGTTCACCAGCTTCCTGCACCCGGGGAGCGACCTGCAGGGGAGCAACTACAACCCCCATCAATCGGTGGCCGCCATCGGATCGGGAGGGGTCTGGGGCAAGGGGCTTTTCCACGGTCCGCAGACGAATCTGCAGTACGTGCCCGAACAGCAGACCGACTTCATCTTCTCGGCTGTCGGCGAGCAACTGGGTTTCGTGGGGTCGGCCAGCGTGATCCTGCTGCTCGGCCTCGTGTCGTGGCGGCTCCTGCGCGCCGCGCAGACGTCGCGTGACGCCTTCGGGCGGCTGCTCGCCGTGGGCTGCTTCACCTTCGTGGCCTTCAGCGCCTTCGCCAATGCCGGGATGTCGATGGGGATTATGCCCGTGGCCGGCATCCCGCTGCCGTTTCTGAGCTACGGAGGGTCTGCCACCGTGGCCTTCTTCTGTGCGGTCGGCATCGCCCTCTCCGTCCAGTTGAGACACCAACGATGACCGACGTCGGGAGCGGGCCCGAAGTCGAGGGCCAACCGGCCGGCCTCGATCCGGGGACGTGGCGGTTGGCGGTGGTGGCTGGCGTGCGCATGGACCTGCCCGGGGACCACCCCGAGGTCCTCGTCCACGAAGCGGTGTCACCGTGGCGTGAGCTGGCCATTCCCGTCGGCATGGCCGAAGGCAACGCCATCGCCTACGCGTGGCGGGGATTCGCCACACGTCGGCCACTCACTCACGCGCTGTTCAGCGACGTGCTCGAGCGCCACGGCGTGGAGCTTGAAGCGGTGAGGATCACGGCGCGCCAGGGACGTAACTTCTACGCCGAGCTCGACACCACCGGACCGCGGGGACGCCAGATCATCTCGTGCCGACCGTCGGACGCCCTGGCCCTCGTCCTGCGCCAACGGATGCCGACCCCCGTGCTGGTGGCCGATTGGGTCTTCGAGGCCGAGGAGGACGACACCGAGTATGTCGGTGCCCCGGTCGCGCCGAGCGCCGAGGCGGCCGCCGTGGTGGCGATGCAGGCACCCACCACCGACGCCATCGACGGCCAGCCCGCGACCGCCGAGGCCGAGGCCGCGGCCGCCGAGACCGCCGTCGTGGCCGACGAGGGACCGGGGCCGGCGGCGGGCGAGGTGTGATCGCCGGCTACCCGGACGGGCCGGTGCCCGCATGCACCACCGGAGTGGCTGTGGCCTGGGCCGCCACGATGGCGCGCTCGCCCTCGTCCGAGATCCGCATGAGCAGGGCGATGAGGACGTAGTTGGCCACGAGGGAC
>DATNJD010000326.1:0-5196 GCA_035604075.1 Acidimicrobiales bacterium | reverse complement strand
GGGTCACCTCTTCTACGTGGCCGGGTTCTGGTCCGAGAGCCCCGGCGGGCTTGCCCTCGCCGTCTCCGCCGTCGTCGTCGTGCCGGCCCTGGCGCCGTTCGCCGTCCGCATTGTGACGGCCCTGCGGGCCCAGCCGCAGATGCGAGGCCCGGTGGCGCTCTACATGGTGGTGATCGCCGCCATGCTGGTATCGGCATGGGCGACGGGCAACGTGCTCGCCGGCATCGGGGCTGCGCTCTTCGTCGCGTCCGACACGATGATCGCCTGGAACCGCTTCGTCCGGGCCTTCCGGGCCGCCGACCTCGGGATCATGGTGACCTATCACCTGGGTCAGGTCGCGCTCGTGTTGTCCCTCTTGCGCTGAGTCACCGGCGCAACGGCGACGGGCTCACCGACGCGTGGGAGCCGGCGGCCAGGGCGTCCTCGCTCGCCGCGCTCAGGAAGAACTCGGCGTCCCGTGCTTCCAGCGGGTAGCTGAAGTAGAAACCCTGGCCGGCGTGGCATCCCTCGCGCACGAGCCGGGCCAGTTGGTCGGCCGTCTCGATACCCTCCGCCACCGTCTCGAGCCCGAGGGCATTGCCCAGCTCCACCAGGGCGTGGACGAGGGCGGCGTTCGGGCCGTCCACCACCGTGCCGGCGATGAAGGTCCGGTCGATCTTGATGATGTCCACCGGGAATTGCTGCAGGTAGGCCAACGAGGAGTAGCCCGTCCCGAAATCGTCGATAGCCAGGCGCACGCCGAGGTCCTTCAGCGCGGTCAGCCTGGTGTCGGACTCGCGCGAATCGCGCATCAGTGTCGTCTCGGTCATCTCGAGGATCAACGACGTCGGTTCGAGGCCCGACCGGTTGAGGGCCCGGCGCACCTCGTCCACGAACGTGCCCGTATCGAACTGGCGGGGGGAGACATTGACGGAGACGGCCGTGGGCAGGCCCAGGACGTGCCACGTCCGGGTCATGCGGCAGGCCTCGTTGAGCACGAAAGCGCCGACCTCGACGATGAGGCCGGACTCCTCGAGCGCCGGGATGAAGGCGTCCGGCCCCACGATCTGCCCCGACGGGAGCCGCCAGCGCAGGAGCGCCTCCATGCTCCGGACCGCCCCGGTGTCGAGTTCGATCACGGGCTGGTACATCAGGAAGAATTCGCCCCGCTGCAGGGCCCGGCGCAGGTCCCTCTCCAACTCGATCCGGGCCCGGAACGCTCCGCGCATCTCGGGCTCGAAACGAAGGGCGCGTCCGCGGCCCGCCGTCTTGGCTTCGTACAGAGCCACGTCGGCATCCATCAGCAGGTCCTCGGCCGAGCTGTACGTCCCCGACACGATGCCGATGCTGGCGGACACGGTGACCTGCGGCCGGGCTTCGCTCTGCACGGAGAACGGAGCGTCCAGCGCGTCGAGCAGTCGCTCGGCGGCGGCCTCGGCATGGCGCGCCTCGGCTCCTTGCACCAGGACCACGAACTCGTCGCCCCCGAGCCGGCCGATCGAATCGGATTCGCGCAGAGTCCGGCGGAACCGGGAGGCGACCTGGCGCAAGACGTCGTCGCCGACGCGGTGACCGAGTGAGTCGTTCACGTCTTTGAACCGATCGAGGTCGACGAAGAGGACGGCTCCCGCCTCTCCGGTCCGGTTGCCCCGTCTCTGCATCTGCTCGATCCGGTCGAGGATGAGGGTCCGATTGGGCAGTCCCGTCAGCGCGTCGCGCGTGGCCAGTTGTTCCAACGCATCGCGGGTGGACCGGAGCTGGGTGATGTTGTGAGCCGACACCACCAACCCGTTGACCGTCGGATCGTCGAGCAGGTTGACGATGCTCAATTCGCACGGGACGGGCGGGCCTCCGTCGCGGCGCCGCAGGGACACCTCGACGACGGTGGGACCCTCGGCCGGCGACTGATCGTCGAACACCGTCACCAGCGCCGCGCGCCAGTCGGCACGATCGGAATCGATCACCAACTCGTCGAGCAGATGTCCCTCCACCAGCTCCTGGTCGTGGCCGAGCATGCGGGTGATGGCGGCCGACACCGACTGCACCGTTCCCGTCCGGTCGAGCAGCAGCAGGATCGTGGCCGAATTGTGGACGAGGGACCGGAAGCGCTCGATATCGTTGGTCGCCACCTCCCACCGGCGCCGATCGGTGAGGTCCCGCAACGACCACACCAGTCCGTCGATCGGTGGCTTGCCGATCACGTTGGCCCCGATCAGCTCGACCAGCTTCCAACCGTTGGCCGACTTCACCCTGAGCTCGATCGGGCTCCCGCGTTCCTTGCCCTGGACGCTCTCGAGAGAGGCCACGGCCAACTCGTGGTCCTCGGGGTGCAGGAGGTCGAGTGCGCTCACCCCCACGATGTCGGCACTGCTCACGCCGAACATCCGCTCGGCGGCCGGGTTGCCCCAGATCAGGTGGCCCTCACCGTCGGCCACCACGACGGCATCGGGCAGCTCCAAGACCAACCGATCGAGCCACTCAGGTTCCAACGCCCCTCCTACCGGATCGCTTTGTGACATCGGCCGATAGGCACGCCTTCTGAACCCACCGCCGCAGGTCACGGGCCCTGTCGGGGTGGTGGCCGGCGACCCCGGGGCGTCTACCAGGAGCTTTCCGGGGCCGGTGCCGGGGCGCGATGGGGCACGACCGGCCCACATGGCGCGCCGAACATCACCGATCGGTGGACGGTTCATGGGAGAGTGGAGTGAGATGAGTAACGATGACGAGCGTGATCAACTGGTTTTGACCCTCCGCGATCAGGGTCGGCCCTTCGCCGGCATCGCCGCCGCCCTCAAGCTCGACGGGCCCGCCGCCGCCGCCGCCTCGTTCAACCGGGCCCTGCGCCGGCGACCGAAGGCCGAGCAGGAGCGCCTCCGTAGCCGGGAGATGGCGCGTCTCGACGCCCAGGCGCTGCACCTCCGGGGCCGTGACGACCTCAGCGTGGAGGAAATCGTCCGCCGCATGCGGGGCGTGAAACACCAACGCAAGTCCCTCTTCGTCGGTTGATCCCGTCCGGCGGCGGCCGGGGCCACGTCACAGGTGCCCCGCCCGCGGAGCATCGGGCAGGCTGTCGTGGTGGGGACGCTCGCCACCGAGGCTCTGAAGGTCTTTCACCACCGCATCGACCGGGGTCTCGTCTCCATCGTCGTGCTGTCGATGGCGAGCGCGGCGGCCTATGGGATGGCGGCCGTCCTCCAGCACCATGCCGCCGTCCGCCAACCGGCCGAACTGTCGGTGCGCGCCGGTCTCCTCGCCCGCCTCGTCCGGCGCCCCCTGTGGCTCCTCGGCAACGCCCTCGACGGCGTGGGCTACCTCTTCCAATTCCTGGCCCTGCGCCGAGGGTCGCTGGCGTTGGTCGAACCGCTGCTCGTCCTCAGCCTGGTCTTCGCCCTCCCGGTGGCGGCCTGGCTCGACCATCGCCGCGTGCACGCCCCCGACATCCTCTCGACCGCTGTCATCGTGGCCGGCCTCGGTCTCTTCCTGGGGGTGGCCCGACCGGGACTGGGCCATCCCCATGCGTCGGCCGCGTCATGGACGGTGTTGACCGTCATCGTCGTCGTGGGTTGCGTGCTGGCCGTGCTCCTGGCCCATCGCGGGTCACGCCAGCGCGCCGCGCTGCTCCTGGCCGCCGGCTCGGGCATGGCCTTCGGCTACGTCGCCGCGCTGACCGAACGGACCGGCCACCTCCTCGATTTCGGCGTCATCCACGCGCTCGGCATGTGGGAGCCCTACGCCATGATCGTCGGGGGAGCCGGCGCGCTGCTTCTCACCCAGAGCGCGTTCCACGCCGGCGCGCTGCGTCTGTCACTTCCCACCCTGACCGTCGTCCAGCCGCTCGTGGCCGTCGTCATCGGTCTCGGCCTCTTCGGTGAACACGTCGACTCGAGGGGCCCGGCTCCGTTCTTCGAAGTTCTCGGCCTCGCTTTGATCACCTTCGGCGTCTTCGCCCTCGCCGGTTCCACCGTGGTCGATCCGACGCACGAGGACGCCTGAGATCAGCGCCCTTCGCCGGCCGTCGAACTCAGGGTCCGGGCCACCCGCCGCCCCACCTCCCGGGCCCGCCGGGCGGCACCGGCGTCGGCCGGCCGCGCCCCGTAGGCCTCCTCCTCGATGCTGTCGGCCAACCATTCGAGGTCGGCCAAGGCGTCGGCCGCCTCGGGGCCGGCCAGCGACTGGCGCAGGAACCGGGTATGGGCCACGGGCGTCCGCCACGGCGGACGGCCCAGGTCGCGCCGGGCGAGCGCCCGGTCGATCTGCGCCCAGGTCCGCACCAGCTGGTCGCCCGGTCGGCGCCGGCGCCGGCGCCGGAGACCCCACGCGGCGCCCGTCGACACGATGAGGGCGAGGCCGAGGAGCGGTCCCAACCACCACCACGGCGCCGAACCGCCGGCGACGGCCGTCACCACCGTGGGGGTGGTGGGGACGGGAAAGCGCTGCCCCGGCACCGAACGCGGGATGCTCGTCGGCGCGATCGGATTGGGGTTGCCGGCGCCGCTCACCCCGATCACCCCCGGCGGCGAGAGCTCGCCCGAGGGTTGTTCGGGCGTCGGTTCGAAGGAGATCCAGCGGCCGCCGAGGAGCACCTGGGGCCAAGCGTGGGCATCGATGCCGCGCACCACCGTCTGCCCGGCGGGATCGCGCACACCGGTGGTGAAGCCGATGGCCACCCGTGTGGGAAGACCGACGGCGCGCGCCAGCACGGCGTAGGCGCCGGCGAACTGCTCGCACGATCCCGTGTGCGACACCGTCAGGAACGTGATCAGCGACGCCCCGCTCATCCGCAGCGAGTAGTGGAACAGCCGGGACCGGAACCAATTGGTCAGGGCCTCGGCCTTCTGCAGCGGGGTCGGCGCCGACCCCGTGATCGCCCGGGCCAGGGTGGCGATGCCCGACGGGAGGACGGGCAATGCGGTGTCACCGGCGTCGGACGCCGACGGCGGTGTCGTGGCGCCGGCCTGCCCGACGTTCGTCTCGGGCACCGTCGCCGTCGCCGTGTAGTGGAGCCCCGGTGTGCTCGGGGCGGCGGCCAGGGCGCCCACGGAGCTGAGCGCGGCGGCGGAGACGTTGGTGGTGGCGGGCGGGACCGGCAACAGCCGGCTCGACAGATTGGCCACTGTCACGGCGACCGTGAACGTCGGCCCCCCGGGCGGCGCCACCGACGGCCCCGGCGCGATCCGCCCGGCCAGGGCGGCGGCGGTGGCCGGGTCGGGGACCCAG
>DATNJD010000325.1:0-2778 GCA_035604075.1 Acidimicrobiales bacterium | reverse complement strand
CTGGCTGGTGCCCGGTCGGCTCATCCGGGGCGAGACGCTGACCCTGCGGGTCCGCGAGTACGTCCAGGCCGTGCGGGTCATGGGGGGAAGTCGCACGCGGATCGTCTTCCGTCACATCATCCCGAACACGGTGGGCACGATCGTCGTGAACGCCACCTTCCAGGTGGCCGACGCCATCCTGCTGCTGGCCGCCCTGGGGTTTCTGGGCCTGGGGCTCCCCGCTCCCCAGACGGACTGGGGTGCCATGCTCACCGACGGGGTCACGTACGCCCTCGACGGCTACTGGTGGCTCATCTACCCCGCCGGGTTCTGCATCGTGATCGTCGTGGTGGCCTTCAACTTCGTCGGTGATGCGCTGCGCGACGCACTGGAGGTGCGGCTCCAGCAGCGGTGACCGGCGCGCTGGGGACCGTCAGCCGGGGGTGGCCCCGACCGTGTCCAAGGGAGTGGCACCCGTCGGGGTCTGAAGGGGGAAGTGGCACGCCGCGAAGTGTCTCGTCCCGAACGGACGCAGCGGCGGCTCCTCGACGGCGCACACCTCCTGGACGAACGGACAACGGGTCCGGAAGCGGCAACCCGACGGCGGCAGCATGGCCGAGGGCAGCTCCCCTTTGATGTGGACGCCGTGCGTGGCGCGGGCCAGGGCCGGATCCGGCTCCGGGATGGTGTCGATGAGCGCCCGCGTATAGGGATGGGCGGCACTGGCGTAGATGTCGAGAGCGGGGCCCACCTCGACCAGCTTGCCCAGGTACATGACACCGATGGTGTCCGCCATGTACTTGACGACGGCGAGGTCGTGGGAGATGAAGATGTAAGTCAGGTGGCGGCGCTGCTGGAGCTCCTTCAGGAGGTTGAGGATCTGGGCCTGGATGGAGACGTCGAGGGCGGAGACGGGCTCGTCGGCCACGATCAGCTTGGGGTCGAGGGCCAAGGCCCGGGCCAGGCCGATCCTCTGACGCTGGCCACCGGAGAATTCGTGGGGGTAGAGCTCGAGCGCCTTGGCGGAGAGGCCCACTTCGTTCATGAGGCTGGCGGTCCGGTCGTCGCGTTCCTTGGCCGTGCCGATCTTCTGGACGACGAGCGGCTCCTTCAGGATGGTGCCGACGCGCATCCGGGGGTCGAGCGACGCGTAGGGGTCCTGGAACATGAGCTGCATGTCCCGGCGCCGGCGGCGGAGATCGCGCGACCCGAGGAGGGTCACGTCGTCGCCCTCGAAGGTGATGCTCCCGGACCCGGCCCGCTCGAGAGCGACGACGAGCCTCCCGATCGTGGTCTTCCCGCAGCCGGACTCCCCCACCAGGCCGAAGGTCTCGCCCCGGCGTACCGCGAAGGTCACGTCGGAGACGGCCTTCACCGTCCCGATCCGGCGCTGGACGATGGCCCCGGAGGTGACGGAGAACTCCTTCACCAGCCGTGAGATCTGGAGGAGCACCGGTTGGAGGGCGAGTTCGTCGGCCCTGGTCTGCTGCCGGGCCAGCGAGAGCTCGTCGATCGTGACGGTGACGTCGGCCGACTTGGCCACCGCCTCGGGCTGCTTGGCGATGGTCGCCGGGTCGACACCCACCTGGTGGAAGCAGGCGGCCAGGTGGCCGGGTTCGGAGTCCCCGGCGCGGACGAGCTCCGGCTCGTGGTCCGAGCAGTCCTGCTGCGCGTAGAGGCAGCGGGGGGCGAACCGGCACTGGTCGATGGGCTGGGACAGGTCGGGGGGCAGGCCGGGAATGCTGATCAGGCGGATCGAGGAGTCCTGCTCGAGCTTGGGGACCGACGCCAGGAGCGCTTCCGCGTAGGGGTGGCGCATGCGGGTGAAGAGCTCGCCGGTCGTCGAGGATTCGATGACCTTGCCGGCGTACATGACGAGGACGCGGTCGGTGCGGCCCGCGATCACGCCCATGTCGTGGGTGATGAGCATGATGGCCATACCCAGGCGCTCGCGGAGGTCGTCGAGGAGGTCGAGGATCTGGGCCTGGATGGTGACGTCGAGTGCGGTCGTGGGCTCGTCGGCGATGAGGAGCTTCGGCTCGCAGGCGAGCGCCATGGCGATCATCACCCGCTGGCGGAGCCCCCCGGAGAGCTGGTGGGGATAGGCGTTGAGGCGCTCCTGGGGCCGGGGCATGTCCACCAGTGAGAGGACCTCTAGGGCGCGTTCCCTGGCCTCGGCCTTGGACGCGTGACGGTGGAGGCGGACGCTCTCGGCGATCTGCCGGCCGATCGTCATGGTGGGGTTGAGGGACGTGAGGGGGTCCTGGAAGATCATCCCCACGTCGTTGCCCCGGACCTTGCACATCTCCTTCTCGGCCAGGGGGACGAGATCGCGCCCGAGGAGGTTCATCTTGCCGCCGGCGATGTGGCCCACGTTCGGAAGGAGCTTCATGATCGAGAGTCCGGTGGTGGTCTTGCCGCACCCGGACTCGCCGACGACCCCGACACACTCCCCCTCGTCCACGTGGAAGGAGACGTCGTCGACGGCGGTGACGTTGGAACGGCGGAGGTGGAACTCGGTGCGGAGCCCTTCCACCTCGAGAACGGCGCTCACCGGTGGTCACTCCGGTCGGTCGGCGTCAGCACCATGGGCGAAACGCTAGCCCTGGCCGGGGCGCGAGGCGCGGCGCCAATCTTCGGGCGTGAGCGCCCCGAGAACGTTCTGGGGCGTCACACCCACGAGGCCGTCCCTGATCTCGGTCAGGTCGGCGGCGGGGACGGGCTCGAAGATGACGGGGAGCTGCTCGGCCAGACGGTCGAAGTAGTGATCGAGACCCGTGCCCGTGGTCAGGGTCTGGG
>DATNJD010000324.1:0-2044 GCA_035604075.1 Acidimicrobiales bacterium | reverse complement strand
GTTCGCTCCGCACGCGGGTGATGAGCGGCCCGAAGGCCTCCGCCTCGCGTTGGGCCACGCCCGCCGTGGGTTCGTCCAGGCAGATGACCGACGGGGCGGCGGCGAGGAGCGCGGCCAGTTCGACGATCCGTCGGGTGCCGGTGGAGAGCTCGGCCACGAAGCGGTCGGCGTAGCGACCGAGGCCCAGGAAGTCGATCAACTCGGCGGCATCCTTGGCCCGCCCCCGCTCGACCCGGGTGGCGCGGGGGAGGAAGAGCAGGGTTCCCCAGAACGACGTCGTTTGGCGCGCCTCGAGCGCCAACTCGACGACTTCGCGGACGGAGAGCTCGGGGAAGAGCGTGGCCGCCTGAAAGCTTCGTCCCAGTCCCAGGCTGGCTCTTTGATGGGCCTTGAAGTGGCTGACGTCCCGGCCGAGCAGCTCGACCCGGCCGCGGGCGGGGACGAAGCCGCCGATGGCGTTCATCACGGTGGACTTCCCCGCCCCGTTCGATCCGATCAGTCCGACGACCTCTCCGGGCGAGGCCCGGAGGCTGACGCAGTTCACGGCGACGAGGCCGGCGAAGGCCACGGTGAGGTCCACCGTCCGCAGCACCGAACCGTCGTCGTTGGTTCGCTGGTGGCCGACGGCGACGGTGCGGGTGAGAGACGTCGGTGGTTCGGTCGATGTCTTCGCCGGCACCGCCGGCAGGCGCTTCTCGAGGAAACGCAGGGCCTCGTCCCGGAACCAGTACCCGATCTGGGTGAAGCCACCGGGGATGTACAGGAGGATGATGAGCAACCCGATGCTCGAGGTGAGGAGGGGGACGAGGTTGTTGTCGGGCCAGAAGGCGGGTAGGCCGACGACCCACAGGGCGCCGATGACGGCGCCGGCCCGGCTGCCGAGCCCCCCGATGACGGCCATGGCCACGAGGGCGAGGGAGTCCTCGACGGTGAAGAAGCGCTCGGTGTACCCGATGGTCACGACCAGGCCGCCCAGGATGGCCCCGCCGAGGCCGGCGATGAATCCGCTGACGGCGTAGGCCGTGAGCTTGGCCCGCGCCGGCGAGACGGTGAGGGCGGCCGCCGCGTTCTCGTTCTCGCGCACACCGATGATGGTGCGCCCGATGCCGCTGCGTCGGAGGCGGCCGAGGAGCACCAGCACGACGGCCAGCACGATGAGGGTGCCGAAGTAGTAGCCGCGGTTGTTGACGCTCACGTCGAACGGCCCGATCCGGCCCCGGGGCAGCTGCACCGTCTCCTGGCCGAGAGAGAGGATGGGCTGCGGGAAGATGTACGCCTGGGCGGCGATGGCGAAGGCCAGGGTGGTGGCGGCGAGGAGCAGCCCCCGCACCCGCAGGGCGCCCACTCCCACCGCCACCGCCAGCACGCAGGCCACCGCCGCCCCGGCCAGGAGCCCGAAGCCGAACGGGATGGCGGGCAGTGTGCCCTTCAGCACGTGAAAACCACCCCACCCGATGTCGACGGACACCCCTCGCACGAAGGCCGCCGCGCTCAAGGCGCCGATACCGGCGAAGGCCATCTGGCCCAGCGACAACTGCCCGCTCCACCCCGTGAGGACGGTGACCGACGTCGCGCACAGGGCGAAGGCCAGGATCTCGGCGTAGGTGAACTGCTCCGACGACTCCCGCAGGAGAAAGGGCAGCGCCACGCCGACGAGCAGTGCCATCAGGGCGCCCAATTGGGAAAGCCGGCCCACCCACCAGATCTCCTTGAGGCGTTCGGGGACGGCGCGGATCCGGGGAGCGAACTGGAATCCGGCCGTGTCGGGCTCGGCTTTCCGGCTCACGCGCCCGACGAGCAGGACGACGACGACGAGGAGAACGAACTGGATCAGACCCGTCTGGCTGGGGAAGTTGAAGGTGAGGACCTGGTCCAGGATCCCGAGGGCGATCGACGCCGCGAAGGCGATGGGGAAGGACAGCATGCCGCCGACCATCGCCGCCACCAGGCCTCGCAGGAGGGTGTCGGGGCCGATGGAGACCAGGTCCGTGGACGTGGAGTCGGTGGCGATGAGGATCACCGCCAGGGCCGACAGGAGACCGGC
>DATNJD010000323.1:0-3689 GCA_035604075.1 Acidimicrobiales bacterium | reverse complement strand
CTCCTCCCGCCGTCCCCGGCAACTACCCGCCGGGCCCGACCGCCCCACCGCCGCCACCCCCGTCGGGTGGCATGGTCTAGGTGTTCTAAGCGGCAGGGTCGAGAGGGACTCGGCCGGCCGGGTCCCTCAGACCGGTTCGGTCGCCAGGAAATGGCCCAGCCGCAGCAGACTGGGTGTCGTTCCGCCCAGTGTCAGCGCCAGGTGCTTGGTCCGCAGGAAGTGCCGGTGCAACGGGTAGTCGCGGTCGACGCCCACGCCACCGTGCAGGTGCTGGGCACCGTGCACGGCGCGCTGGGCCCCCTCGTCGGCCCAGTACTTGGCCACCGCCACCTCGGCCGCCGCCGGTAGGCCCTCGGCCAGCCGCCAGGCCGCCTGCCACGACGTCAGCCGGACGGCCTCGGTGTCGATGTAGGCGTCGGCGGCACGCTGGCCCACCGCCTGGAACGTGGCGATCGGCTTTCCGAATTGCTCGCGTTCGGTCGTGTAGGCGGCCGTCAGCTTCACCGCCGCCTGGCAGGCACCCGATACCTCGAGGCAGTAGGCCGTCGCCGCGCGCTCGAGCAACCACTCGAGGGCGACCTCCCCCTCGTCGCCCGCCACCAGCACGCCATCGGCACCGACGGTGACCCCGGCGAATTCGATCTCCGCCTCGAACTGCCAACTGGTCGTCTCCTGGCGAGACCGCGTCACGCCGGCCGTCGACGGATCGACGATGAACAGGGCGGCCCCCCCGTCCTCGGTCCGGGCCGACACGACCATGGCGTCCGCGATCATCCCCACCGGGACCTCAGCCTTCACGCCGTCGAGCCGCCAGTTGTCACCGTCGCGCGTGGCCATGAGCGTCGGCTTCCACGGATCGGCGCCCGGCTCGACCAGCGCACCGGTCAGGATGGTGTCACCGGCGACGACTCCGGGCAGCCACCTCTGCTGCTGCTGCTCACTGCCGAACTCTGCAATCGGCCCCGCGCCGAGAACGACACTGGCGGTGAAGGGCACGGCGCCGGCATGACGACCGATCTCCTCGGCCACGATGGCGGCGGCCAGGAAACCGAGACCGGCCCCGCCGCAGGACTCGGGCAGGGCCACGCCGAGAAGGCCGGCCGACCCGAGCTCGGCCCAGAGCTTCCGGTCGATCCGCTCGTCGCCCGCCTCCACCTCCTTCAGCCGTTCCGGCGTGGAGAGGTCGTTCAAGATGCGCGCCGCCAGTTCGCGCACGGCGTCCTGCTCTTCGGTGAAGGAGAAGTCCATGGTCGGGTCCTCGTGTCGTTCGTCGGGGTCAGCGCAGCGACCGGGGCATGCCCAGGCCGAAGATGGCGATCAGGTCCCGCTGGATCTCGTTCGTCCCGCCGCCGAAGGTCAGGATGATCAAGCCGCGGGAGTAGGCCTCGAGCCGACCCTTCAGCGCCGCGCCCGGTGAGCCCCGCTTCAGGTAGCCCGCCTGACCGATGATCTCCGACAGGGTCCGGAGGGCCTCCATGTAGAACTCGGTGCCGAAGACCTTGATGCTCGATGCGTCGGCGATCTCGAGCCGGCCCTGGGTCCCCTGCCACGCCACCTTCCAGTTGATCAGCTTCAGGAATTCGAGCTTGGCGTAGACCCGGGCCAGGTGCAGCTGCACCCACTCCTGGTCGATCACCCGCCGACCGTCGGCCAACTTCGTCTGTTGCGCCCACGCCCGGACGTCGCCCAAGGCGCGCTCGATGATCCCCGGTGAACACAGCGTGACCCGCTCGTGGTTCAACTGGTTCGTGATCAACGACCAGCCGTTGTTGATGCCGCCCACGATGTTCGACACCGGGACCCGCACGTCCTCCCAGAACGTGTAGTTGATGTTGTGGTCGCCGAGCAGCTGCATGGGCACGACCCGGACCCCGGGCGTGTCCATGGGCACGATCACCATGGAGATGCCCTTGTGCTTGGAGGCCTCGGGATCGGTCCGGACGGCCAGCCAGCAGTAGTCGGCGTCCCCGGCCAGGCTGGTGAAGATCTTGGCCCCGTTGATGACCAGCTCGTCACCGTCGACCACGGCCTTGGTCTGCAGGGCGGCCAGGTCGGTGCCGGCGTTCGGCTCAGTGTAGCCGATGCAGAAGTGGATGTCTCCGGCCAGGATCTTGGGCAGGAAGAACTGCTTCTGCTCGTCGCTGCCGAAGTTCATGATCGTGGGCCCGACGGTGTTGATGGTCAGCATCGGCACCGGCGCCCCGCTGCGCATCGACTCGTCGAAGAAGATGAATTGCTCGATGGCGGAACGGCCCTGGCCGCCCCACTCCTTCGGCCAGCCGATACCCAGCCAGCCGTCGCTCGCCATCTGCTTGGTGATCCGCCGGGGGGTGGCTCCGATGCCGTGGCTCTGGGCCAGCTCCTCCTCGACCTCGGGCGTCAGCAGATTGGCGTAGTAGTCCCGGAGCTCGCGCCGCAGGGCCTGCTGCTCCTCGGTGTAACCGATCTCCATCTGCCGTCCCCTCTCCGCGTTGGAACAGGTTACATTTCGCCTTCTTTACGAGCCAGATCGACACGTTACGATCCCGATCCGTGGACGATGGGATCAAGGTGGAATTGGTGCCTGCCTGGACGACCTGGCCCCTCCGCCAGGAAGTCCTCCGTCCCGGGCGGGCGGTGCGCGACTGCATCTACCCCGGCGAGGACGACCCCCGGGCCGCCCACGGCGCCGCCCTGCAGAGGTCAGCTCAGCAGAGATCGGCCCGGCCCGGAGCCGACTTCACCGTCCTGGCGGTCGGGGTCGTGCTGCCCGAAGCACCGTCGTGGGAACCCGACTGCGACGACGGATGGCGGCTGCGGGGGATGGCCACCCGACCCGGCAGCCGGCGGCAGGGGCTCGGGGGTTGGGTCCTGGGTCTCCTGATCGGTCAGGTGGCGGCCCGCGGGGGCGGACTGCTCTGGTGCAACGCCCGGACCCCGGCGCTCGGGCTCTACGAACGAACGGGTTTCGTCACCCGCGGTGACGTGTTCGAGCTCCCCGAGATCGGACCCCACCAGGTCATGTGGCGGACGGTGGCACCCCGTTAGGCAGGCCATGTGCCCGACGTTCCCGCATCCCCGTAGTCTGTGCGGCCAGAGCCCAGCAAGAAGGAGCCCCTCATGCCCGAAGCCGTCATCGTCGCCGCCGGACGCACGCCCATCGGCCGTGCCAACAAGGGCTCGCTCGTGACCTGCCGGCCCGACGACCTGGCCGCGCATGTGGTGAAGGAGGTGCTGGCCAAGATCCCGCAGCTCGACCCGAACACGGTCGAGGACCTGATGCTGGGCTGCGGACAGCCCGCCGGTGAGGCCGGCTACAACGTCGGCCGGGTGGCCGCCGTCCTGGCCGGCCTCGACGTGCCCGGGGTGACCGTCAACCGCTACTGCTCCTCGTCGCTGCAGACGATCCGCATGGCCGCCCACGCCATCAAGGCGGGCGAGGGCGATGTCTTCGTGGCGGCCGGCGTGTAGACGGTCAGCCGCTTCCAGTACGGGGCGTCGGACACCGGCCCCCACAACGCCGCCTTCGCCGAGGCCGAGAGCCGGACGAAGGCACGCGCCCCGAAGGCCGGCGATGCCTGGACCCCGCTGAAGGGTTTTCCCGACGTCTACATCGCCATGGGCCAGACGGCCGAGAACGTGGCCGAGTACGAGAAGGTCACCCGCGAAGAGATGGACGAGTTCGCCGCGCTGAGCCAGCAGCGCGCCGT
>DATNJD010000322.1:0-11885 GCA_035604075.1 Acidimicrobiales bacterium | reverse complement strand
CCCGCATGGCGGCCAGGTCGAGCCGGTGCGCGGGGGTGTCCGGCTGTTGGACGAGATAGCTGTCCTCCTCCGCCCCCACGATGAAATCGGTGGTGACCTCGACGGCACCGCGTTCGAAGAACACCTCGAACCGGCGCTCCTCACGTCCCCGTACCCCGTTGAAGACGGTCAGGATGGTGCCGACGACACCCGACTCGTGCTCGACCGTCACCGCCGCGACGTCTTCCACGTCGTATCCGAAGACCGAGCGGCTCCGGCCGTAGACGCGCACGGCCGGCCCGAACAGCCAGGACACGATGTCGGCGCTGTGGATCGAATGTTCGAGCAGGGCGCCGCCGCCCGCCTGGGTCCGGTCCGATCGCCACGAGCTGTGGCCCGGCACCACGTCACCGGTCGGCCAGTACTGGTCGTCGCGCAGGGTGTAGCCCATCGGGCGGCCGAGCTCGCCGCTCTCGACCGTCCGCCGCAACCGGTTCATGATCGGGTGGAAGCGCGAGTGGAAGCCCACCTGGGCCGTCAGCCCTGACGACGTCACGGCGTCGCAGATGGCGCGGACGTCGTCGAACGTGGGGGCCAGGGGCTTCTCGCACAAGAGCGGTTTCCCGGCGCCCAGGGTGGCCCGCACCAGATCGAGGTGGGTGGCCGTCGGCGATGTGATCATCACCGCCTCGACGGCCGGGTCGCCGATCACGTCGAGAGCGTCGTCGCTCATCCGACCGAAGGGGCAGTTCCGCTGCACCGCCGCGCGGGCCTCGGCGGACGGGTCGGCGGCGGCGACAGCGACGATCTCGCCGTCCTCGGCCAGCTTCCGCAGCCCGTCGGCGTGGACCTGGCCGATCATCCCGCACCCGACGAGCCCGATCGCCAGAGGGTCGCCCGCCACCGGTCAGGACCGCCGGGCGGCGGCCATCCGCTCGACCTGGGCCCGGATGGACGCCGTCGTCTCGGCCGAGGACCACATGGCCTGCACCTCGGGGTCGACGTTCGGCGCGTCGGCGGCGATGCGCTCGGTAGCCGGCCGGCGCATCTGGGCCTTGGCCAGTCGGAAGGCACCGGGGGCCACGGCGGCCAGTTCGGCCGCCACCTCCATGGCCCGCTCGAGCAGGTGGTCGGCGGCCACGATCTCGTGGGCCAGTCCCACCGCGACGGCGTCGGCCGACTCGTAGAGCCGACCGGTGAGGACCACCTCCTCGGTCCGGTCGCCGCAGGCACACCGCAGGATCTCCAAGGCCGCGACCGGGAAGGGCACGCCGACGAGGAGCTCGGAGGCACCGATGCGGCCCCCCTCGACCAGGAGCCTGCGGTCACCGGCGCAGGCCAGGATGCAGCCGCCGGCCACGGCGGGGCCGTTGACGGCGGCGACGACGGGCAATGGGAACGAGAACAGTCTCTCGACCGCCGCACTGAGCAGGGGCAGCATCTGCTCGATGTAGCGGGCGCCCCCGTCGAGCACCCGCTGGAGGTCGACACCGGCGCAGAAGACGCGTCCGGTGGCGGTGAGGACGACGGCGCCGGCCCCTGAGCGCTCGACGGTGTCGAGGGCGTCGACCAGTTCCCGTAGCAACACATCGTCGAGCGCGTGGACCTTGCCGTGATCGAGGCGGACGATGGACAGGGCGTCGTGCCGCTCGATGTCGATCACGCCGTGACCCTGGCCGCCGTCTCCGCACCGACGCACCGGCAGCAGATCCACGGCTTCATCGGGCCAGGCTACAAAAGGCCGGCTCCGGGGGGGAATCCGCCGGCGGCCCGCGAGGACCGGACGGCGTCGACCAGCGACAGCAGGGCGCGCACGTCGAAGGGCTTGGTGAGGAAACCCACGACGCCCCGACCGAGAAGCTGCCGGACCCCGTGGACGGCGGCGTCACCACCCACCACGGCCACGGGGATGGCCGATGTCGCCGGGTCCTCGCTCAGCCGGTCGAGCACGGCCGTTCCCGGCATGTCGGGCAGGTGGAGGTCGACCAGGATCAGATCGGGTTTGTGCTCGCGGGCGAGCTCGAGGCCGAGCGAACCCTGCATGGCGGCCAGCAACTCGATGCCCGGTCGTCGCGCCAGCACCCGCTCGACCAACTCCAGGTTGGCCACGTCGTCCTCCATCAGCAGGACCCGGAACGCACCGGTGTCGTCACCGCCGCCGATCCCCCCGGACCATCCCCGCACCGGCGCGTCGGAAAGGTCGTCGGGCGCGTCGGTGGCCATGGCCAGCTCGACGAAGAAGGAGCTGCCCATCCCCACCACCGATTCGAATCCGATCCCGCCCCCCATGCGCTGCACCAGGTGCTGCGACAGCGCCAGTCCGACACCGGTCCCCTCCACCCCGGACAGCTCGGCCCCCAGCCGATCGAAGGGCGTGAAGACCCGGTCGACGTCCTCGGCGCCGATGCCGTGCCCGTTGTCGGCGACCACCAGCCGCAGATGTCCCGGGGCCCCCTCGTGACACGACACCTCCACCCAGCCGCCCGGCCGGTTGTACTTCACGGCGTTCGAGAGCAGGTTGAGCAGGACCTGCAGGAGCCGTTGCCGGTCGGCATGGACCAGAAGGTCGCGGCCCGACCCGATGACGACGCGGACCGACACCTCGGCCCCGTCGGCCATGGGCCGGGTCAACTCCACGGCGTCGTTCACGATCTCGGTCACGGCCACCGCCGTCATCAACAGCTCGAGATGCCCGGACTCGATCCGGGCGATGTCGAGGACCTCGTCGATCAGGTCGAGAAGGTGCCGACCGGCGCGCAGGATGTGGTCGACGAAACCCGCCTGTTCCTCGGGCAGCTCGTCCATCTGGAGCAGCTGCGAGAAGCCGAGGACCGAGTTCAGCGGCGTCCGCAGTTCGTGACTCATCCGGGACAGGAATTCGCTCTTCGTCCGGCTGGCCTGCTCGGCCGCTTCCCGGGCGTCGCGCAGCCTCTGTTCGGACTTGATCCGCACCGTCATGTCGCGGGTCACGATGACGGCTCCGGCGAAACCACCGTTGTCGTCGAAGACGGCTTGGCCGCGCGTGTCGAGCGTCACCCAGTGGCCTTCGGTGTGCTGGACCCTGAAGCGCGTCTGGACGCTCGGCTTCGTCCCCGCCACCATCCGGGCGAAGTCGTCGACGACACGATCGGAGTCGTCGGGATGGACACGGGCCAGCAGATCGGGCTTGTCCACATGGCCGTACTTCTGTCCGAGCACCCCGTGATCGGCGGCGCTCACCTGTTGGACGGCCCCGTCGCGGTCGAGCAGGGTGATGATGTCGGGGCTCGCCTGGAGCACGGTGGCGAGCAACCGCTCCCGGCCCGCCAACGCCCTCTCGGCTTCGGTCCGGTCGGTGATGTCGGTGGCCAGGCCACCGATGGCGTAGGGCGATCCGTCGTCGTCGAGGAGCAGGAAGCGGGCCACCCGGAAATGCCGGACCCCGGCCCGCGTGTGCAACCGGTCGTCGGTGACGAGCGGCACCCCCGTCTCGAGCAGTACCCGCTCGCGCGCCGCGATCAGCGCCACGTCGTCGGGCCAGCACTCGGCGGACGTCGCCCCCATCACGTCGTCCACCGGCATGCCCGTCACCCGCGACCACTGCCGGTTCACGATCAGATAGCGGCCCTGGAGATCCTTCAGGAAGATGGAGGCGGGCGAGTACTCCAAGATGCCCCGCAACCGGACCTCGTCATCGCGCAGGATCTCGTCGTTCTCGCGGTCCTCGGTCACGTCGCGAGCCGCCGCGTAGATGACTCGACGCGACGCCTCGAAGCGGGCCGACCACTCGTACCACCGCCATCGCCCCTCACCATCGGGGAGCCGTACCTCGAGCCCTGAGACGTCGGATCCCGTCCTTAGCGCATCAAGGGCGGCGCTGACGGACATCTTGTCGTCGCGATGGACGAGATCGGCGAGGCCCGCACCCACGGGGCCAGTCGCCCGGTCGCCGAGTGCGGCGGGGCCGAGGGCCCGGCCCATCGACTCGTTGCACCAGACGATGAGCCCGGCGTCGTCGGCCTTGCACAGCATCTGCGCCGATCGCTCGAGAGTGGCGGCCGAGCTCATCGGCCCTCGTCGCCGTCGGACCCGGCCGCCGCATCCGGACCGCCGTCGGTGGAGACGGCCGCGCCGCCGAGCTCGGCGTGGGGAGCCACCGCCTCGATCACCCGCAGCAGCTCCCGGACGTCGATGGGCTTGGTCAGGTAGGCCGCCACGCTGGTCGTGTCGAGACGGGCCATCCGGTCGGGGGTGGCGTCGGCGGAGACGACCACCACGGGGATCGAGGTCGTGCTCGGGTCGGCCCGCAGCCGGCCCAGGACGTCGATGCCCGACATGTCGGGGAGGTGGAGGTCGAGGAGGATCACGTCGGGCTTGTGCCGGCGGGCCAGTTCGAGGGCCACCCCGCCCATGGTGGCGGCGATCAGTTCGATCTCCTGGTGCCGCGCCAGGATCTGTTCGACCAAAGCGAGGTTGGCCAGGTTGTCCTCGACATGGAGGATCCGCATGGCGCCGTGCAGCGCCGGTGTCTCCCGGCTGGCCGGGGCCAGGTCCTCCAACTCGGCCGGCGCCGCGGTGAGCGGCAGCAGAACGCTGAAGGTCGAGCCGACGGCCGGGGTCGACTCGACGACGATCTCCCCGCCCATCCTCTCGACGAGGTGCTTCGACAAGGTGAGTCCGACGCCCGTCCCCTCGACGCCGCTGCGCTCGGCGCCGAGGCGATCGAAGGGTTCGAAGACCCGGTCGAGATCCTCGGGCCGGATGCCGGGCCCGGTGTCGACCACCGAGATCCTCACTCGGCCGTCGTCGTTCGGGGCCACCGCCACCACCACCCGGTCGGCCCGGTGGCTGTACTTGGTGGCGTTGGAGAGCAGGTTGAGCAGGACCTGGAGCAACCGTTGCCGGTCAGCCAGGGCGTAGGTCTCGGCCCGACACCTGGAGGTGTCCACCACGAGGGCCACCTGGCGGTGTTCGGCCAGGGGCTGGGTCAGGTCGACGGCATCGCCGAGCACGTCGAGCACGAGAACTGGCTCGACCGACAGGTCGAGGTGACCGGCCTCGATCCGGGCGATGTCCAGGACCTCGTCGATCAGGTTCAGTAGGTGCCGTCCGGCCCGCAGGATGTGGTCGACGGCCTTCTCCTGTTGTTCGGACAGGTCGTCCATGTCGAGCAGCTGGGCGAAGCCGAGCACCGAGTTGAGCGGTGTCCGCAACTCGTGGCTCATCCGCGACAGGAATTCGCTCTTGGCCCGGCTGGCCCGCTCGGCCACGCCGACGGCCGTCAGCAGTTCCGCCTCGAAGACGAGATCCTCGCTCACGTCACGCGACATCACGAGCGCCCCCACGGCCCGGCCGTCCTCCCCCACGATCGTCTGCGCCCGCGAATCGAGCGTCACCCAGTGACCCTCGGCGTGGCGGGCCCGGAAGCGCAGTTCGAGCCGGCTCGTCTCCAGGGTGAGCAGCCGGGCGTACTCCCGGTGGATGGTGGCGATGTCGTCGGGATGGACGAGACCCACGAGCTCGTCGTGCATGGGATCGTCGACGGCGTAGCCGAGGATCCGCTCCGACGCCTGGCTCACCTCACGGACCCGGCCGGTGTGATCGAGGATCGTCACGATGTCGGGCGAGGCCTGGATAATCGTCTCGAGCAGCCGCTCCCGTTCGGCCAGGGCCGCCTCCGCCCGCGTCCGGTCGGTCACGTCGGTGGCGATGCCGGCCAGGCCCACGATCCGGTCCCCGGCGTCGCGCAGCGAGAAGCGGACGGTCATCATCGTGTGGGGACCGTCGGCCAGCTCGACCACGTCGTCGCGGGTTTGGGTCTCGACTCCGACGAGGGCGTCGCTGCCGTCGTCAAAGTCCGCGTCGGGCCAGATCTGACGCGCCGTCCGGCCGATCACGTCCTCGCTCTTGAGGCCGAGGGGCTCGAGGAAGGCGTCGTTCACGAGGACATAGCGGGCCTGCAGGTCCTTCACGAAGATGGCCGACGAGGAGTGGTCGATGATGGCCTGCAGACGACCCCGCTCCGAACGCCGCGCCGCCCGGGTCAGATGCCGGTCGGTGACGTCGCGTGCCGCCCCGTGGGCCAGCGTGCTCTCGGCCGAACGGTCGACCGTCCAGTCCAGCCACCGCCAGGTGCCATCACGGTGCCGCCACCGGCTCTCGGCCCCGGAGGGTCCGGCGATCGTCCACGAGGAACAGAAGAGCTCAACCACGCCGGCCAGGTCGTCGGGATGGACGAGCGCGGCCAATGACCGCCCCTCGAGCTCCCCCACCGCCTCGCCGAGGGCGTCGGCCGTCGCCGCGTTGGCCCAGACCAGCCGCCCGTCCGGTCCGACGTCGGCGAAGAGCTCGCCCGGCAGCGCGTGGAAGCCGGCGACGTCCTCGTCGCTCAACTCTCCTGCATCTCGTCCGTGGCCCAACCGAGTCGTCCTCGCCTCACGGCGCACCGCCCGCCCGGCGCCTGTCCCCGTATCGGCATGTGTTGGGTCAGTGTTGAGCGGATGTGCGCCGAAAGTGGTCAATGACACGCTCCGCAGCGAAAAGCGGCCACAGCCCGGCGGAAACCCACTGGCCGTGCGATGAATTCCGGCCGCCGGTAACGTGGAACGAACATGGAAGCGTCGAACCTCGCCGACCTCTACGGCATGCCCCTTCTCGACTGGGTCGGCATCGAGTCCCGTCTGGACGCGGGCGTGTCCCAGGCACCCGACACCGGGGGCCCGAACCGCCATACCTGCTGGCTGGCGACGATCAACCCCGATGGCAGTCCCCACGTCACGGGCATCGGCGCGCTCTGGGCCGACGGCAACGTGTGGTTCGAGACGGGCGAAGCCACGCGTAAGGGCCGCAACCTCGCCCGCGACCCTCGCTGCACCCTGAGCGTCGCCACCCACGACTTCGACATCGTCATCGACGGACATGCACACCAGGTCGTCGACCCGCCCACCGTCGCCCGGATGGCGCAGCGTTGGGCGGCGGCGGGCTGGCCGGCCCGGGCCGACGACACCGGCCGGGCCCTCACCGCCGAGTACAGCGCCCCATCGGCCGGACCGCCGCCGTGGTTCGTCTACCGCCTCACGCCCCGGACGGCGACGGCGGTGGCGACGACCGGCGCCGGGGGTGCCACCCGCTGGACCTTCTGACAACCGGGCCGACGTCGCCCGATGCGGCGCTACTCCTCGGCCAGGCCGAGCCGGCGGGCGTCGGCCCGGACCTGCTCGATCGCCTCGGGGTCATCGGAGTTCTCGGCCACCATCTGCATGAAGCGTTGGGGCACCATCTCGATGAAGATCCCCTCGGCCTCGGCCGTCAGGTCGTCGCCGTGGTGGATGGTGCCGGTGGTGAAGATCTTCCGCCCCTCGCGCCGGTCGAACCTGGCTTCGAGCCGCAGCTCCGAGAGCAGCGGCGTGGGCTTGCGGTAACGGATCGTCAGGGTCCCCGTCATGCCCGGGTTGCCGGAAAGGATGTTGGCGGCACCGAGCATCTCGTCGAAGACCATGGCGATCACGCCGCCGTGCACGCAGGTGGGCGGACCCTCGTACTGGTAGTCGAACCAGGCCGTCCCGTGCAGCACGCCGTCCACCGCCGTCACCACCACCGGCGGGGCCACCGGGTTGGCGAACCCGATGACGGGGCTCGTGGGAAAGAAGTCCTGGGGCTGGCCGACGGGATCGGGCTGGGCCCGGGGGCGGCGTCCGGGACCGGCGGCACCCTCCAACCGGTCGGCCACCGCCGCCATGGCCTCGGTGGCGGTGGCGAGCTCCTCGTCGGCCAGCGGCAGTCCGACGATGGCCCTGATGATCCGCCGGACCTCGGCCGCCAGCGGAAAGCGGACGTCGTCGGCCTCGGGGCCGGCCCCGCCGTCGCGACCGCGGCCGGACTCGCCCCGGTCGGCGGCGCCGGCGAGCTGGCCGCCGGAGATCCCGAAGTCGGAGACCCCGGGCCCGCCTCCGGGCGTCATTTCCGGCGGTAGACGGGCGGACGCTTCTCGGCGAAGGCCCTCTGGCCCTCGGCCGCGTCCTCGGTGGCGAAGATGGGCCAGCCGATCTCGAGCTCCACCTTCAGGCCCTCGGTCTCCGAGAGGCCCTCGGTCTCGCGGACCGACCGGAGGATCGCTTCCACGGCCAGGGGGCCGTTGGCGCCGATGACCTCGCCAATCTTGAGCGCCTCGGCCAGGGCCTCGCCGTCGGGGACCACCCGGCCGATCAACCCGATCCGCAGGGCTTCGTCGGCCGCCACGGCGCGCGCCGTCAGAAGCAGGTCCATGGCCACCGTGTAGGGGATCTGCCGGCGCAACCGGACGGTGGACCCGCCCAGCGGGAAGAGGCCCCGACGGGCCTCGAAGACACCGAACGTGGCCGAGGCCCCGGCCACCCGGATGTCGGTGGCCTGCAGGATCTCGGTGCCCCCGGCCACGGCGAAACCCTCCACAGCGGCGATCAGGGGCTTGCGCAGTTGGTGGTGGCGCAGCAGCGCCTTCCAGTGCAGATCGGGATCGGCCTCCCGACGGTGGGCGTACTTCTCGGCTTCCGGCGACGACATCGACTTCAGGTCCATCCCCGAGCAGAAGGTGCCGCCGGCCCCGGTCAGCACGGCGCAGCGGATGTCGTCGTTGCTGTCGATCTCGTCCCAGGCGTCGACCATGCCGACGAGCATCGCCATGGAGAGCGCGTTCTTGGCCTCAGGCCGGTTCATCGTGACGACGGCCGTCGTCCCCCGGACGTCGAAGCTCAGGTTCTCGGTGCCGATCTCGGTCACGACGTCGCTGCCTCCGCAGACACGGCAGACGGCACAGGCATCAGAGGCGCTCGATGATCGTGCCGGTGGCCAGTGCCCCACCGCAGCACATCGCCACGAGGGCGAGATTGCCGTCGCGGCGCTCCAGCTCGTGCAGGGCGGTGGTGATCAGTCGGCTGCCGGTGGAGCCGACGGGGTGGCCGATGGCGATGGCCCCGCCGTTCACGTTCACCTTCTCGGGGTCGGCCCCGTGGACCTTGGCCCAGGAGCAGACCACCGAGGCGAAGGCCTCGTTCACCTCGAAGATGTCGATGTCGTCCATCGTCATGCCCGCCTTGGCCAGCACCTTGGCGGTGGAGGCGATGGGACCGTCGAGGTGGTAGTAGGGATCGGATCCGATGAGCACCTGGGCCACGATCCGCGCCCGGGGACGCCGTCCCTCGGCCCGGGCCCGGTCCTCCGACATCCACAGCACCGCGGCGGCGCCGTCGGAGATCTGCGACGAGTTCCCGGCCGTGTGGATCCCGTCGGGGAGCACCGGCTTCAAGTTGGCCAGGCCCTCGGCCGTCGTCTCGCGCAGGCCCTGGTCCCTGTTGATCGGCTGCCGCTCCCCGGTGGGACCGTCGGGGCCGACGACGGGAGCTTCGATGGAGAAGACCTCCCGCTCGAAGCGACCCTCGGCCCAAGCCCGCGCCGCGTTGCGCTGGGAGCGCAGTCCGAGCTCGTCGACGTCGGCCCGGGTTATCCCGTACTTCTGGGCGATCCGCTCGGCCGCGCCGAACTGGTCGGGCATGTCCCAGGGGAAGTCGTCGGGCCGGGACTTGCCGGGGCCGTTGAAGGCGTTGGCCCCGAGACCCACCCGGCTCATCGCCTCCACCCCGCAGCCGACGCCGACGTCGATGGCGTCGGCCGAGATCAGGTTGGCCACGAAGTGGTTGGCCTGCTGGGCCGAGCCGCACTGGCAGTCGACGGTGGTGGCGGCCACCTCGTAGGGCAGGCCCTCGGACAGCCAGGCCGTCCGGGTCACGTTGGAGGCCTGCTCGCCCGCCTGCGTGACGCAGCCCCCGACGACCTGTTCGACCTCCGACGGCTCGATGCCGGCCCGCTTCACCAGCTCGACCTGGGCCGCCCCCAGCAACTGGGCGGCGTGGAGGCCGGAGAGCCAGCCGTTGCGCTTGCCGATCGGCGTCCGGACCGCCTCGATGATCACCGGTTGTGCCACGTGGGTTACCTCCAGAGAAGTCGGCCAGAGAAGCCGCGCAGAAGTATAGAACCCGTTCTAGTGACCTGTCCCGAGGCCGGCCCGGACGGCAGCGGCAAAGGCCCGGGGGGCCTCGACCATCGGATAGTGGCCCACCCGGTCGAGGACGACGAGCGACGCATCGGGCCGGGCCTTTCCCAACCGGCCTGTCATCTCGACGACGGCGATGGGATCGTCGGCCCCCCAGACGACGGCCAGCGGTGAAGGGTGGGACTCGATGGCCCCGGTGTAGCGGGGCTGGTTGCGCCGGCGCTCCTCGATGTAGCGGATCGTCCGGGGCAGAAGCCGGTGGCCCCCGTGGTGGGCGATCAGCTCCCAGGCCGCCTCCAGCTCGGCCTCCTCGACGGCCGAGTGGGCGCTGAAGGTGGCGGCCAGGCCGGCCTTCATCGTGGCCCCGTCGGCGGCGATGCTGTCGGGCAATTGCTCGTCGGGCAGGGCGAGCAGCATCTGCTGGCCCGTCGAGAGCTGGGCCATCTCGATGTAGATGGAGCCGTTCGTGAGCACGCGGCGGCTGATCTCGACGGGCCAGGTCCCCTCGGCCTGGCGGGCCAGCAGCTCACCGCCGACGGTGTCGCCCATGTCGTGGCTGAGCAGAGCGAACCGGCTGACCCCGGCCTCGGCCAGGAACGCCTCGACCAGATCGGCCTGCATGTTCATCGTGTAGCCGAGGTCGGGCTTGGCCGACAGTCCGTAGCCGATCATGTCGAGCAGCAGGACCCTGCGGTCGGCGGCGAGCGCCTCGAGCACGTGGCGGAAGTCGAACGAACAGGTGGGAAAGCCATGCAGGACGAGCAGCGGCTCGTGCGCCTCCGTACCCTGGGCGGCCACGTCCATGGTGAAGATCTCGTGGCCCAGCAGCGTCCGATAGGTGCCGCTCGCCTCCCAGTCGGCCACCGCCTCCGACTGCCACGACACTCTTGCTGTCATATGTCGTTCCGGTCCTAGCCGGTCGGCCGGCGGCTGACGCTCTCGATGTCGAACTGGCTGCCGACGAGCAGACAGTAATCGAGCAGACAGCAATAGAGCGTGCCGTGGGGCTCAGTAGTCGAGTGAGGCGTACCAGTCCCCCCGGCCCTCGGGCGTGAGGTCGAGGACGTGCCAGACCGGTGACAGCAGGTCGATCCCCCGTTCTTTGATCTCGTCGGACATCGAGGGATGGCCCGTGTAGACGTGCCGGGGGGACCCGTCGGCGCCGAGGGTGAACACCGACACCGTCGAGTCCTGGTTGCCGTCCTCGTCCTCGCTGCCCAGGTCGTACTTGAAGGAGTTGTCGGCGCAGCTGAGCAGGCGCATCCGGTCCCAGCCGCGGGCGCAGGCGTGCGCCCGCAGGGTGGGAAGGTCGGCGGCGGCGGCGATGGCGACGTCGACGTTCTGGGCGAGATGGTGGGCGACGCCGTTGAGCCCGTCGATCCACATGGTGCACATCGGACACGGCGACGTCTGGGCCTTTCCCAGCATCAGGTGGTAGATGACGAGCGACCGGTCCGGTGCCGTGAAGAGGTCACTGAGCCGGACGGCCGACGCCGGCACGTCACCGTCGGAGAGCGCCCGGGGGCCCTCCTGGAAGACGTAGTCGTCGACCGGGCTCCCATCCGGCAACTGCCGTCGCAGGGCGGCCACCTTCTCCCGCTGCCGCATCAGTTCGACCTCGGCCAGCCGAAGTCCTTCCCGCTGCGCATCGTACTCGGCGGATTCCTTCAGACGGGTCTGCTCCACGACGTCCTCCTTGTTGGTCCTGTGTTTTCGGGGACAGACAATGTTCTTACCCGGAGACAGGAATGTTCTTAGTCAGGGACAGAGAAGGGGGCCCCGGTGCCGGTGGTACACAGGAGCCGGAGGCTCTCGAGGTAGTAGCCCCAATTGAAGTTGTAGATACCGTAGGCGTCGTCACTCAGCTCGACGGCGTAGTCCTGCCAGAAGCGCAGCCGGG
>DATNJD010000321.1:0-5392 GCA_035604075.1 Acidimicrobiales bacterium | reverse complement strand
GTCGCCCGCCGCACCGTCGTCGGCGGCCTCGGATCCCGAGCCGCTGCGGTCGGCCGTCGCCGTCGAGCCTCCGGCTCCGGCGGGCGTTGGCCGACGGCGCCGTCGTCGCGGCGCGCCCGTTGCGGCGCGCGTCTCAGCCGGCGATGCGCTCGCCGCCTGTTCTGCGCTCGGGGGTGCTTCCGGCGCGCCCGTCCCCTCGAATCGGGACTCCGCGCCATGCGGGGGCTCTGTAGCTGCAGGCCCCGGCGGCGGGCCGACTGGCTCCGCCACCGGCTGGCCGGCGCTCAAATCGGACATGAGGACGATCCCTTCTCGTACTTCTCACGAGGCGCGCTCCATGACGGCGGCATGAGCCGCAGGCGTCGCAAGGGGCTCCCCGCGGGAGCCGTCGCGCTCGATCCATTGATTGGTTCTTCGGGCCAGGCCGAGCTCGATGCCCATCACCTGGGCCAGCTCGGCCGGACGGACCCCGCGGGGCCGGGTCCCGAGCTCGGCCACGAGCTCGGCCCCGGTCCCGGACGGCCGGGAGGAAAGTGCGAGCACAGAGGGCCGCATGTCGTCGGTGACGGGCCGACCTTTGCGCTCACGGGTGACGGGCAGGGTCTCGGCGTGAAGAACCCGGCCGATGACCTCGGCCAGGGCGTCGGGACCCATCTGTGGAACATCGATCTCCCATCGGCACGAGGTCACGTCCTCCTGGAGTGACCCCGCCCCGGCGGGAAGTGCCTGAGCGGCGAGGACATCCACGCCGTCGGGCAGGAGAGAACTGAAGGTGTCGGTCAGATCGGCCGGGTCGACCGTGTCGCTGAGCGCCACGTCGAGGTATTCGGCCTCCGATTCGCACCCGGTGGGCAGCGCCAGACCGAAGCTCAGCTTGGGCCGGGGCGAGAAGCCCTCGGTGTAGGCGAGCGGCAGCCGCGCCCGGCGCAGGGCCCTCTCCCACATCCGGGCCACGTCACGGTGACTCGTCCAGCGCACCCGACCCCGCTTGGCGAACCGGATCCGGATCCTCATCCGACCGGCTCCCCGGCCAGAACGGGCGCCCGGGTGGACAGGAATCGGACGGGCACCGTCCCCCCGCTGTCGAGGTCCTGGCCCGTGCCCTGGCTCCCCCCGGCCGGGGCGGTGGCCGACGCCACCACGTGCTCGACGCCCAGGCCCGTGCAGGCGCCGCAGTCGTAGCACGGCGTCCACCGGCAGTCCTCGAGGCCGTGCTCGGCCAGGGCCTCCTGCCAGTCCTGCCACAGGAAGTCCCGGTGCAGCCCGGCCGAGATGTGGTCCCAGGGCAGGACCTCGTCCTCGGCCCGATGCCGGTAGACGGCGTCGTCGAAGGTCAGACCGGCGGCGGCGAGGGCGTCGTTCCACAGCCTCAGGTCGAAGTGCTCGGTCCACTCCTGGAAGGTGCCCCCGGCCCGCCAGACGGACTCGATCACCGCCCCCATCCGCCGGTCGCCCCGGCTGACCAGGCCCTCGACGGCGGTGGCCTCGGGGTCGTGCCACCGCAGGGTCAGACCCCGGGTGCCGCGGGCGGCGTCCTTCAGGAGGTTCACCTTGCGCCGCAGCTCCTCCATCGTGTTCTGGCCGAACCACTGGAACGGGGTGTGCGGCTTGGGCACGAATCCCCCCACCGAGGCCGTCACCGTCACGTTCGGGTGGTAGCGCCGGCCGATCTCCACGCACGACCGCGCCAGCGCGGCGATCCCGAGCACGTCCTCGTCGGTCTCGGTGGGCAGGCCGATCAGGAAGTAGAGCTTCACCCGCCGCCAGCCCTGGGAGAAGGCCGAATCCACGGCCGAATAGAGGTCCTCCTCGCGGATCAGCTTGTTGATCACCTGACGCATCCGCCAGGTCCCGCCCTCGGGGGCGAAGGTCAGTCCCGTCCGGCGGACCTTCTGGATCTCGGCCGCCAACCCGACGGTGAAGGCGTCGACCCGGAGACTGGGCAGGCTCACCGACACCTGACCCGAGCATTCGGGATCGTTGATGATCGAGGACACCGTGTCCTCGATGCCGGAGAAGTCGGCCGACGAGAGAGATGTCAGGGTCACCTCGTCGTAGCCCGTCCGGTCGAGGCCGTCGCGCACCATGTGCTGCACCTGGGCCGCCGGCCGTTCCCGGACGGGCCGCGTGATCATCCCGGCCTGGCAGAACCGGCACCCCCGCGTGCATCCCCGGAAGACCTCGACGTTCAGCCGGTCGTGCACCACCTCGATCAGCGGCACCAACTGCTGCTTCGGATAGGGCCAGGCCCCGAGATCGGTGATCGTCCGTTTCTCGACCGTCGCCGGCACCCCCGCGACGCGGGGGCTCACGCCGGTGAGCCGGCCGTCGCGGTACGCCGGCTCGTAGCACGAGGGCACGTACACCCCGGGCACCTTGGCCAACGCCACCAGCAGGTCGTCGCGATCCTGTTGGCTGGGGGGCCTCGCCTCCTGTGACTGCCATCGCCGCACGACCTCGGTGACGTCGCCCACCGCCTCCTCGCCGTCACCGAGCACGAAGGCGTCGACGAAATCGGCCATCGGCTCGGGGTTGAAGGCGCAGTGGCCCCCGGCGATCACGAGCGGATCGGCGGCCGTCCGCTCGGCGGCGCGCACCGGCACCCCGGCCAGGTCGATCAGGTTCACCAGGTTCGTGTACGTCAGCTCGGCCGACAGGTTGAAGGCGAGCACGTCGAAGTCGGCCGCCGGCCGGCTCGACTCCACCGAGAACAGCGGCACCCCGGCCGCCCGCATGGCCGCCTCCATGTCGGTCCACGGGGCGTAGGAACGCTCGGCCACGGCGTCGGCCCGCTCGTTCAGGATCTCGTACAGGATCTGCAGGCCCTGGTTGGGCAGCCCGATCTCATAGGTGTCGGGATACAGCAGCAACCACGCCACGCGCCCGGCCCCGTGCTCGGGCTCGCAGGCACCGAGTTCTCCCCCGATGTAGCGGGCCGGCTTCGTGACGTGGGCCAGGAGCGGTTCGATCCGTGGCCACAAGGAGGTCATCTGCCTGCCGAGTCTAGAGCGGCCCCGGGGGCCCCCGGGGCGACGGCGGACCCGTCCGACCAGCCTCTTCCCGGCTCCCCACCCTCGGCGACGTCGTGGCCGCCGCCGTCGTGGAGGTGCCGGCGCCCGATTTCGGGCCCGGTGCCGTCGTCGTGCTGGAGGAACTCCCCCCGGGCCCGGCCGGCACGGTGGTCGTCGATGCGACCGAGGAGCTCCCCGGGGGAGCGGTCGGCGGGCTCAGCACCACCGGGGCCACGGGATTGCCGACCAGGTACTGGAAGCCGTCGCGGGCCACGGGGGCGGCGGCCGAGGCGCCGTAGCCGCCCTTCTCGATGACCACCACGATCAGGTACTGCGGGTTGTCCACCGGCCCCCAGCCCACGAACCACGACGTCGGCACCTGCTCGAGCGAGCTGGCCGTCCCCGTCTTGCCCGCCAGCGACAGCTGGCCGAAGGGAAAGCCGCCGAAGCTGGAGGTGGCCGTCCCGCCCGGCGCGTTCACCGCCCCCTCGAACCCGGCCAGCATGGCCTGGTGGTTGGCCGGCGATATGGCCACATGGCCGGTCACCACCGGCGCGAACTTCTTCACGACCTTGCCCGACGGGCTCACGATCCCGGCCGCCACCTGCGGTGCGTACCGGGTGCCGCCGTTGGCGAAGGTGGCGTAGGCCACGGCCTGCTCGATGGGCGTGATCACGGTGCCGCCCTGGCCGAAGGCCATCTGCAGGTTGCTCCCCGTGAACCAGCCGGCGTTGGGGTAGTCCTTCGGATCCTGGGCGTGCTCCTTGGCCACCACCGTGGGCGAGTCCACCCGGGCGTAGTCACCGGCATCCTCACCGGGCAGGTCGATGCCCGTCTTCTCGCCGTAGCCGTACTGGCCGGCCACCGTCTGGATGGGCTGCTCGCCGTACTGCCGGTTGCTCACCCAGGCGTCCCAGAAATTGGCGCCGATGTTGTAGAAGAAGGTGTCGCTCGACACGGTGAGCGCCGACGTCACGTTCAGGTAGGTGCCGCTGGCGGGCTGGTCGTTGTCGTGATACGTCACACAGCCGGAGGCACCGACCTTGCAGCCCGGGATCACGAATTGCCCGGTGTCGTGGTACTGGGTGGTGGGCGTGATGAGCCCCGTCTGCAGCGCGGCCGTGGCCGTCGCCAGCTTGAACGTCGACCCCGGGGTGTAGAAGCCGTCGATGGCCTTGTCGTCCTGGGCCGTCCCCAGCGCGTCCAGTTGCGACTGGGTGATCACCGGGTTGTTCCAGATGGAGGGGTCGTAGCTGGGCGAGGAGACGAGGGCGAGCACCGCGCCCGTCTGGGGGTCGAGGGCGATGGCAGCCCCGCCGGTGGGGTGCTCGGCTTTGCCCGTCGAGGTGTCGACCGTTCCCTGCAGGCTGGCGATCTGGTTGTCGAGCGACGTCTGCAGCGTCTGTTGCAGGCCGGCGTCGATGTTCGTCACCACGTCGTCGCCGGCGACGGGGTTCGTCTGGCCCAGGCTCCCCACCACCTGGCCCGCCGCGTTCACCTCGACCCGGTTGACCCCGGGCGTGCCCCGCAGGTACGGCTGGTACTGGTTCTCCAGGCCGCTCTGGCCGTACTCGTCGCCCAGTTGGTAGTGCTCGGCGCTGTGAGCGGCGAGCTCCGTGCTGTTGATCTGGCGCACGTAGCCGAGCATCTGCGCCCCCGTGGACCCGTAGGGATGCGTCCGCTGCGTCCCCGAGCTGATCGACACCCCGGGGAACTCGGCCGCGTGCTCGCCGATGTACAAGATGTCCGACAGCGAGGCGTTCTGCACGATGGGCACCGGTTCGTACAGGCTGAACTGGTTGTTGGCCAGGTCGCCGTTGATCGCCTGGCTGGTCGTGCCGAGAAGGGCGGCCAACCGGCTGATCACCTCGGGATGCTGCTGGGCGGCCACCCGGGCCAGGGTGATGTTCCGCGTCACCTGGTCGCCGACGAGGACGTTCGACCCCGTCCGGTCCATGATCAGCCCCCGGGGAGCGGCCACCTGCACGGGTCGGACCTGGTTCTGGGCCACCGTCTGCGAGTAGGCCGAGCTGTCGAGCACCTGCAGGTACCACAGCCGGACGAACATCAGCGCGAACAGGGCGGCCACGAGCACGCCCACCACCCGCAGCCGCACGATCGTCCGCGGCGCCGACGGTTCGCTCGTGGGCGTCACCCGGTCGACCAGAGAGCGCTTCGGTCGCATCCGCGGCGCGGCCGGTTCCCTCTGCCGCGTCGGCCGCGGTGTCTTCGGCTTCGGATAGAACCGGCTCCCCCGCAGCGGGTGCCGCAGCCGGCCGACCGGGTGCGGCGGCCGGCGCGTCCGGCGGACCCGGCGCGGTGGCCGCTTGGCCATGTCGGCCGGCCGCAGGTGCCGGGCGAAGCGCCGGCGTCTCCTCGTC
>DATNJD010000320.1:0-5040 GCA_035604075.1 Acidimicrobiales bacterium | reverse complement strand
GAAGGGGATAAGGGCGATCGTGGCCACGAAGGTCAGGTATTCGGCCCATCGTTTGGCGTACCAGAGACCGACCATCTCGGTCCCCTCGAGCAGGCCGTAGGCCACCACCACGGCACCCGCCTCGTACAGGTGGAGCGTGCTGATTTTGAACAGGTGCTTGAACTGTCCCAGGAAGGGATGGGCCTGGGAGGGGCCCCCGAAGGCATTCACGATCTGGGTGTAGTCCCGCTGCAGTGCGGCGTGGTTCCCGGCCAGGAAGAAGATGATGACGGCCAGGACGGTGAGCACGACGACGTGGACGGCGCGGTCGAAGGCGATGAGCCGCAGCACGTAGCGGTCGCGCAGGAGCTTCCCCCGCAGGGGCAGGTCGATCTCGTCCCGCGTCGGCACGGTCTCACGCCCGGGCGTTTCGGGATAGCCGACGGGCACCCAGCAGTAGCACCGGAGGCAGTGGAACCAGCGCACGCCGTCGATCTCGCGGACAATGACGGGATCGGCCCCGGTGACGTCGGCGGCGTCGGTGCCCGCCAGGAAATGTCCCTGCCACCCGCACGTGAAGAGCTCGTAGCGGTTGGTGGGATGGCTGTGGCGGGCCCGCTTCACGTCCCTCCCCCGTCCTCGTCCACGGCCACGCCATGGTACTTGTGGGGCTGCTGCGGTCCCTGGTATGCCGCCCCAGCCTGACGCCGGTGTCAGTGTCCGGGCTACGATCCCGGGGTGCAATTGCACTACGACACCGAGACAGAGGACTTCCGGGCCGAGCTGCGGGAGTGGATGGAGGAGCACCTGCCCTCCGCCGAGGACCGCCATGAACGGGTCGTGTCCTCGGCCCACATCCCCGAGTGGGCCCGGATCTGGCAGCGGTCGCTGTTCGACGCCGGCTGGCTGGTGCCGGGCTGGCCCCCCGAGTACGGCGGCCGCAACGCCACCCCCGTCCAGCAGATGGTCTATTTCGAGGAGCTGTCCCGCATCGGCGTGCCCCGCAGCTGCAACCCCCAGGGCCTCTCGATCATCACGCCGTCGATCCTCGACCACGGCACGGAGGCGCAGAAGGAGCGCTTCGCCCTTCCCACCCTCCGGGCCGAGATCAGCTGGTGCCTGGGAATGAGCGAGCCCAACGCCGGCAGCGACCTGGCCGGGCTGCGCACCCGGGCCCAACTGGACGGCGACCACTTCGTGGTGAACGGCCAGAAGGTGTGGACGTCGGGAGCCCACCATTCCGACTACTGCTTCTGCTTCGTCCGCAGCGATCCCGACGCCCCCAAGCACGCCGGCATCAGCGTGCTCATCGTGGACATGAAGACACCCGGCATCGAGACCCGGCCCATCGCCGAGCTCACCGACCGCCACCATGCCGACTTCAACGAGGTCTTCTTCACCGATGTGATCGTCCCCGCCGAGAACCTCGTCGGTGAGCTCAACCACGGCTGGTCGGTGGCGGGCAGCTCGTTGGCCCACGAACGGGGAATGCTGTGGATCAGCGAGTCGACCAACCTGGAGCGGATGCTGCAGCGGGTCATCTCCACCGCCAGCACTCCGCTTCCCGGCGGGCGCCGTCTCGACGAGGACCCCATGTTCCGCGACACCGTGGCCCGCGCCTACGTCCAGTCCCAGGCCCTGCGGCTCCTCGGCTACCGGGGATTCTCCAAGTTCGCCAAGGGTGAGGCCTCCCCCGAGCACTCGGTACTGAAGCTCCTCGGCAGCGAGTTGCGCCGGGGCCTCGCCCTCGACGTCGGAGAGGCTCTCGGGGCCGAGGGTACCGATCTCGAGCGCCACGAGGCCCCGTCGGTGACCCGGGGCGACGCCGAGGCCTGGTTGGTCCACTGGCTACAGTCGTTCTCGCAGACCATCGCCGGGGGGACGTCGGAGATCCAGCGCAACATCATCGCCGAGCGTGTGCTCGGCCTCCCGCGCCGGTAGCCGGGCGCGCCGACGATCGGCCGCCGGCCCCACCTCGCACCTGGATACGACGAAAAGGAAACGAGGAGAGACGAATGCCGAGCTACGGGCCCGAGGTCTACGGACCGCCACCGCGCGACACGGCCCAGAAATACTGGGACCCCGAGATCCAGACCATGGACCCCGAACGCCTACGCGCCCTGCAGGAGAAGCGGCTCGGATCGCTCCTGGCCAAGGTATTCGACAATCCCGTCCCTCTGTTCAAGGACAAGCTCACGTCGGCGGGCATCTCATCGCCGGCCGACATCAGGTCACTCGATGACGTGCGCCACATTCCGCTCACCGTCAAGCAGGACCTGCGGGACGCCGAGGCGGCCGCCCCACCGTGGGGGACGTACCGGTTCACCGACCCGCGCCAGGCCGTCCGCGTGGGGCAGTCCACGGGGACGACAGGCTCGCCCACCATCTCCATCTGGACGCGACGCGACCTGTGGATCGAGTACGAATCCTCGGCCCGCGTCTGGTGGCGCTACGGCTACCGGCCGGGGATGATCGTGACCCACGCCCATCCGGCCTATCTGTACGGTGGCGGTCCCATGTTGTCCGGTTCCTACGAGTACTTCGGCATGCTGAACATCTGGGTCCCCCCGCCTGACACCGACGAGTTGGCCGAACAGGGTCTGCGCTTCTGGACCCGCGTCAAGCCCGACATCCCCTTCATGGGTTTCTCCACCGGACGGTTCTTCGAGGTGGCGGCCAAGGTCGGGATCGATCCCAAGGACGCCGGCCTCGAGTTCAAGGGCATGCCCGGCTTCGGGATGGGCAAGGGCATGCCTCTCATGACGGCAGGGGCCGAGTGCTACGCCTACGTCGGCGGCGCCTGCGGCCAGATGCCCGGCGCCCATATCAACGAGGACTGGGGCATCGTCCAGGCCGTCGACCCCGCCACCGGGGCCGAGGTGGCCGACGGCGAGTGGGGCGACCTGGTCGTCACCACCCTCGACCGCGACAACGGGCTGCTGCGCTACGACCTCGAAGAGGCGTGCGCCATCCTGCGCGAGCCTTGCTCGTGCGGTGAGACCTCCATTCGCGGACTGTGGGGCGGTCGCTTCAAGGACCTGATCGCCGTGCAGGGCACGCGCTTCCAGGCCAACGAGGTGGAGTCGGCCCTGCGGGGGGTGGGCGACGTGAACGAGCCCACCCTCGAGTGGCAGATGGTCCGGCCGACCGGGGACACCCGACCGCTGGTGGTCCGAGTGGAGCGCGGCACCGGTGCCGGGGGCGATGACGCCGACGTCGCCAAGCGCTGCGCGGCCGCTATCCACGACGCGCTCGGCATCGACGCCGATGTCATCGTGCTCGAGCGCGAGACCATCCCCCGGGCGGGGTACAAGGCGGGGCGGGTGGTCGACGAATGACGGCCGTACACCCGCCGCCCCCGACACACATACGTCCCGACGTCATGCACCAGGTGACCCTGGCCGACGTCCTGAGAGACCACAGCCGCAACCGGCCTTCGTCGTTGGGAGCGGTGTGCGGGGAGTTCCGGCTCGATTTTGCCGCCCTCGACAGCCGGGTCAACCGGTTGGCCCATGCCCTGGTCGGGGCCGGGGTGGGCCCGGGCGACCGGCTGCTGTGGTTGGGACAGAACTGCCACCGGCTGCTCGAGGGACTGCTGGCGGCGGCCAAGGTGGGAGCGGTGTTCTGCCCGGCCAACTGGCGCCAGAGTGCCGATGAGTTCGCCTTCGTGGTGAACGACTCCGATCCGTCGGTCGTCTTCTGGCAGGAGGGCGAGATCGGCGACACCCTGCGCCAGGTGCGCCGGGACACTCAGTCGAAGGCGCTGTGGCTGCAGCACGACGGGGAGGGTGAGGGCAGTTACGAGGCGTTCATCGCCTCCGCTTCGTCGGCCGATCCCGGCGTGGCCATCGACGAGGCGGTGGCCGTACTGATGATGTACACCGCCGCCTTCACCGGCAGCCCCAACGGCGCTCTGCTGTCGCACCGCGCTCTCGTGATCCAGGGATCGTTCATGGCCATGATCCAGAGCGTGGGGGCCGACTACGTCTACCTGAATTGCGGGCCGCTGTTCCACGTGGCCACCTTCATGACGACGCTCGCCACCTTCCTGTCGGGCGGGACGAACGTCTTCACCCCGCGGGTGGAAGCCGAGGAGCTGTGCCGGCTCATCGCCGACGAGGGCTGTACGGGAGGGTTCATCATGGGCCCCACGATGGACCAGATCATCGAGCTCAACGGCGCCGGTCGCTACAACCTGAAGACGCTGCGCGGCTTCCCGGGCAAACCCGAGTGGACGGCGATGATCACCGTCGACACGAGCGGGTGGGGCCAGAGACCCGCCGGCTACGGCCAGACCGAGGTGATGGGGATGGCCACCCTGAACGCCCTGCAGCCGAGCATCGGCTCGAGCGGCCGGCCCGCGCCGTTCGTCCGCATCGCCATGCTCGACCCCGAGGGCCATGAGCTGCCCGCCGGGGAGACCGGTGAGATCGGCGTCCGGGGACCGACGGTCATGAACGGCTACTTCAACCGGCCCGAGCTGAATACGCAGCGTCAGGCCGGGGGCTGGCACCACACCAACGACCTGGGTCGTATCGAGGCAGACGGATCGCTCACCTTCGTCGGGCCGAAGGGCCGGCTGATCAAGTCGGCGGCGGAGAACATCTACCCGGCCGAGGTCGAGGCCTGCCTGAGGAGCCACCCGGCCGTGGCCGACGCCGCCATCATCGGTGTGCCCGATCGCACGTGGGGCCAGAACGTGACGGCCGTCGTGGTGCTGGCCGAGGGCCGGGCGGCCACGGCCGACGACATCATCGGCCACTGCCGGGAACGGATCGCCTCCTACAAGAAGCCGAAAGCGGTCGAGTTCGTCGATGCCATTCCCCGCCAGGGGTTCGCCGTCGACTACGACGCGCTGGACGAGCGCTTCGGTGGTGGCGGCTACCCGGGCGCCGGCGCCTGAGCCCGGGGGTCGCTCGTCGCCCGGCGCGGGCCGCGCATCTCGGTGAGGCGTGCCGCGAGGGCGGCGCAATCGGGGGGAAGTGGCTCGTCTCCGGCCTGGTGGCGCAGTCGGGACATGATCGAATCGCCGGCCCGGGAGATGAGAGGCTTGCGGACAGC
>DATNJD010000319.1:0-2436 GCA_035604075.1 Acidimicrobiales bacterium | reverse complement strand
CGAGGTCCTGCCCCCGCCCGCGGCGGGCGATCCCTGGGTGCCGCCGCCGCTCGGCCACGAGCCGGTGACGAGCCCGAACGGCTGGTCCGGCTAAGTCGCTCGTCGGGCGCCTCAGCCGAGGACGCGTTTGCGGAAGCCGCGCATGCCCAACGCGGTGAGGCCGGCCCCGATCACGATGAGGACGCCGAGACTGACGGGCCAGGCCATGTGCTGGAGATTGGGCGTGATGGCGCCCCGCAGCCCCTCGCTCACGTAGACGAGAGGGTTGGCCAGGATGACGATCTGGAGCCACCGGATCGGGTGCAGGGCTGCCCACGGGTAGTAGATGCACCCCAGGAAGGTGATGGGGATGACGATCAGGGAGAAGATGAGCGGCACCTGACGGGGATTCCAGCCGGTGCCAATGGCCAGTCCGAGCGCACCGGAGGACAGGCAGGCCACGATGATCTCGGCCACCAGCAGGGCGGGGTTCACGTGCGGGTGGACGTTGCTGTTGGGGAAGAAAAGCACCATGGGGAAGACGAGGAGCGCACCCAAGGCGCTCTGCATGGCCCCGAAGAGGATCTTCTCGAAGGCCACCATGTTGGTGGGGAGCGGCGCCATGACCCGGTCCTCGATCTCCCGCGTCTGGGCGAACTCGTTGACGAGCGGCAGCCCGACGGCCTGGATGCCCTGGAACATGATGGCGACCGCCACCAGTCCCGGAAGGAGGACGGTGCCGAAGCTGGCCTGGCCGGGACCGTGGATGCCGGCGCCGATGTTGGGGAAGACGTAGAGGAAGACGAAGACGAAGAGAAACGGCTGGATCACCGTGCGCAGGAGGAACTGGGTGAGGCTGCGGCTGAGAACCTTGGCGTCGCGGACGATCAGGCCCCAGAAGGCGGCCCGGTAGCTGACGCGGTGCCCTGTCGGCCGCGGTGCGGTGCGTGCGGTCGCACCCACGTCCGTCGCCGTCGTCACGCTCTCAGTCACGCAGGGCCCTCCCGGTCAATTGGATGAAGACGGTCTCGAGCGTCGGCTCGGCCACGGCCAGATCGGCCAGACCGAATCCCAGCGCGGCCTGGACGATGGCCGGCAGGGGGCCCTCGCGCTCGGCCAGGTAGACGAGGACGGGCCCGTCCACCACCTCGGCCCGGTCCACACCGGGCAGGACCGACAGCGCCGCGACGGCGGCCGTGGGGTCGCCGTCCAGGGTGAGGGTGACGACCGTTTCCACGCCGACCTGCCGCTTCAGTTGCTCGGGCGTTCCCATGATGAGGATCTCGCCGTGGTCGATGACGGCCAGGCGGTCGCACAGACGGTCGGCCTCTTCCATGTAGTGGGTGGTGAGGATGACCGTGGTGCCCTCGTCGTGCAGCGCTCCCAGGACCTCCCACAGCGCGATCCGGCTCTGGGGGTCGAGACCCGAGGTGGGTTCGTCCAGGAAGAGGACGACGGGCCGGTGGGCGATGGACCGGGCCACCTGGAGCCGTTGGGCCATCCCACCCGAGAGAGCCATGACACTGGCGCTCGCCCGGTCGGCCAGACGGAAGGTCTCGAGCAGCTCCTTCGTCCGGGCCTTGGCGTCGCGGTGGCTCATCCCGAAGTAGCGGCAGTGGTACTGCAGGTTCTCGGAGACGGTGCAGCTGCGGTCGAGGGTGTTGAACTGGGTGACCACCCCGATCCGGGCCCGGGCCCCGGGGGGATCGGCCTGGACGTCGACGCCGTCGACGATGGCCCGGCCGGAGCTGGGGACGACCCGGGTGGTGCACATCCCGACCGTCGTCGTCTTGCCGGCGCCGTTCGGGCCGAGGAGTCCGAAGATCTCGCCCCGGGCCACCTCGAGATCGATGCTCCGCACGGCATCGACCGGTGGCGGACCGGCGTAGTGCTTGCTGAGCCTCTCCACCACGACAGCGGAGTCGGCCACCGCTACGTCCCGGCCAGTCGGGCCACCACCGGGGCCAGCGTCTCCCAGGCGTCGCTCTCCACCGAGAAGTAGGTGATGCCGTACTCCTGGCGCCGCCACTCGAGCTCGTCGGCCATCTCGTCGAGGGTCCCGATGAGAGCGAGCGGGATATGCCGGGCGTCGTCGGGGTCGATGCCGAGCGCCGGCGCCATGGCATCGATCACCGACGGGGCGTCGTCGGTCACCATGACGAAGCCGATCAAGGTGTTGAGCTCGATCTCGTCGAAGCGCGCCCCGGCCGCCTCTTTCACCCAGGCGATCTTCTGCCGGGTGGCGTCGGGCGTGGCGTTGGCGGCCGCCTCGGGCCCCGCCGTCCCCGCCCTGAGGTTCACGTTGATGCTCACGATCTCGGCCCGGCGCCCGGCGATGCCGAGCACGCGCCGGCCGCCCCCTCCGATGATGATCGGGGGCCGGGGTCGCTGAGCCGGGCGCGGCGTTCCCGTGTGCTCGGTGACGGTGTAGTGGCGGCCCGAGAACGAGTAGGGACC